>DAOMSB010000001.1:0-150810 GCA_035446145.1 Promineifilum sp. (SeqCode)
ATTGAAGAGCTACGCCTCGCCGGGAAAACGATTGTGATGTCGACCCATCAGCTGCCTGAGGTCACCCGAAGCTGCACCTACCTGATTATTTTAAAGGACGGCCTCGTGCTCTATCAAAATCCAATGGCTGAGGCGTTGACCTTGCGCCCCCATGTCGCCGTTTTAGTCGACAGACCTCTCGATAGCGCTAAAGAATTGCTCTCGATGGTCCACCCCGATATCGTGGTTGATGGACTCGAGGTCGTATTGCGAGATGAGGCGATCGGCATGCGCCGGCAAGTGCTTTCTATTCTCATCAATCAAGGGTTTGACGTCGTTAAGGTGGAGCAGCGCCGCGTTACTCTTGCCGAAATTTACGCCGAGGCCGTACAATGATCCAGCGAATCCTTATCCTCGCCGGTTATTTCTCAAAGAGTGTTTTCTTTTCTCTCACCGGACTACTGCTCCTCATTCTGAGCATCATCTATTGGGCCATATTCTTTCCGCCGGGGCAGGGGACACCCGACATAGAAAATTACATCATTTTGATTGGCGCCCAAGGCGCAGCCGCGACCTTTCTGGTCTCACTTGCCGTGTGCTCAAAAGCAGCCCGCACAGAGAATTATCCGGTGCTGGTCCGACTGCCAAGTCGAGTAGAGTACCTCATTGCCGTGCTGCTGAGTTCGCTTTTCCTGGGACTGTTATTGCAGCTATTGGTGGCGGGATTAGCTCTTATTCGTGGGCCGGAGATGGTCATCACGCGGGTTCTGTCGATCCCGCCAATGTGGATTTCTGTCAATTTGTTGGCCGCAATTTTGGCCTTGCATGCCACAGATTTGGTCACTGTGGGTTGGTCGCGGGTAATCCTTTTTGGCCTTTTGGCAATCGCGTTGGTACTAAACAGCGCGTCCTCGTCGAGTTCGGGGTCGTGGTTCTCTGATCAGCTGAATGCCGTTTCGGATATTTTGGATCGTGTAGATCTAATGTGGTTTGCAGATGTAGCAGCTGATGCGGCCGAATGGGCCTATGACTCGCCGCTCTCCACGATCGCATCCGCCGCCGGCATGGTTTTCTGGCCGTTTCGAGCAATGGTCGATGCTGTGTTCGCAGGTAATTTCACCCCTTCACAATCATTGGCGCCGGCCATCCTTATGCTCTATGGCGCAATTCTCTTCCTAATCGCCGCAACGCTTTTCGCGGGAAAAGATCTGGACTTCCTGGAGTAAACCGACAAGCCGGCAGCCTCATTGGGCTTTTCCCTGAAAATAGGTTTCATTCAGGAATCGACTCAGCGTTTGACGTGATTCCGAAGTCAGACTCTTTCCAAAATAAACGTGGTGATAACCATAGTCAAAGCCTAACGCGCCAAGCGTGTCATCCGAATATATCGACGTCACGTGCTCCATATCATATGCATCGGTATTGCCCCAAATCGACACGGGGCGGCGCACGATAAACTCCTCTTGATTGATTAGCAAAACTTCTCGGTTGCTGAAAAACTGCGCCCATTGTCGCCATAGAAAGCGGCCGAAGCGAAACAATATGAGAAGTAGAACGAGGATCATCAAAGCAAAGAGGAAGCGATAGCTTTGGCCCGAGTATAAAACCCGAATCATATAAACAATCCCCCCAACCAGCATCCCCAACCAAAGCAAAACCAGGATGGTGTAGGTTACTAGATACGGCCAATCCCGCTTCACCGGAATCACGATCTTGAGTCGCTCCGGGGTTTGTTCGAAGTGGACCAAATTGAGCATTGGTAATTTATCCACCATAAGCCCGATTATATATCTCAATCGTGGTTAGTCCTATTGCTCCGACTCCCGGTTCCGCAACTGATCAACCAACTCCATAATTTTGTTAGGGGAACCTTGCCTGAATTTGCGTCAGCGCCCCCATTATTAACATGGGCTTCACGCGTGAGGCGCTCTATCTGTGGTACAAAGAATATTGAGTAATCTTGTTGCCTGTCTACCCTGTTCCATTTGTACGTCCCGTTCCAGTATTGGGATAAGGAGGATTTACTTACTGAACACTCAAAGAGCGAACATTAACCCGTATTTGATCAGTCGTATTGTCAGTCAACCATAAGGAGATACCGAGTAATGAAGAAACCCAAAATAGCCATACTGTTTGGAGTGTTGTTGGTGCTTGCCCTGACGGCAAGCGCATTTGCCGAACTCGTGGTGACGTATACTTCGTCCGACGATATGTGGAATGAGATCACCATTGAAGATACCGCCGAGCGCGAGGCTGCGGCCGCGACTAACAGCCTGATCGATAATGGTGCATTCACCAAATGGGGAACGACCCTCGGTCCGGCAGACCCGTGGGTTTTCTGGCGCGATACGACGGCGGGCTGGACAGCCGGCCGCCTCCATGAAGTGGACCTGGCGCTTCCCGCCAATCCCGATGGGATCAACAACGCGATGGGTTGGTTTATTCAACATTCCGGAGCCAAGGAAGGCGGCTATTATGCCGGTGCTTACCAGCAGCTGACCCGCATCCCCGCTCCCGGCCTGTACTATGTCAGTATCAGCACGACCGCCTTCTCCGACGGAAAAACCGGCCCATATAACAGCGTGGCCTGGTATTCGATCAGCGATTCGGCTAACCCGGCCGAAGTGACGGATTGGCGCGAGTTATTCCCGGATCAGTTTGTCTGCGCGAATGGCGATGGCGTATGCAATTACGTCGGCCGCGACGAGACGGTTCAGATCAACCCGGGTCAATATTTCCATCTGAAGGTTGGGCGCAAATTCCCCGAGTTTCTGGGCTGGACGATGTTTGTCATTGACGACATCAGCATTGTAGCCGCAGACGGCACTGCCGGCACAGAAAACGGTTTCTATAACTGGTGTAACGGCCGTCCGGAAGACTTCAAGGTTCATGAGGCCGGCTGCACAAGCCCGACCGAGATCCATTGGGATCCGGAACAAACCAGATAAGTAAGTAACGCAGGGTTTATGGTATAAAGAGCGCGAGTCGGCCTGATCATGCTTGCCGACTCGCGCTTGTCGTTTATTGGGCGGATCCGTCTCGTTTCGTTCGGTTAGGGAAGTCCAATGTTAATCTATCGATCGGTTACTGCCTCCACAAAGAGGGGCTTGTTACTGGCCGCACTTTGCCTGCTGTCATTGATCACTCTCAGCCAAACTGCTTGCACGCGCGATGAGGTCGTGGCCGCCGTTTCGACGATTGCGGTGGATCTCGAGGCCACCTTGCAGCCATGGGGGGCGACGACGGTCGCCAACGTCCAAATGGCTGTGACCCAGGTTCCAGCGATGATTTCCACCTCAAAAGCGACCAGACCTGAGAAGCAGCCCGATGAACAAGAGCAGGGAGTGATTAGGCAGATTGGTCAGCCGATTGAAAAGCCTGCCCAGATCGCACCAACCGCTACTAATACCATAGCCGCGACAGAAACTTCACTTCCTTCACCTACGGCTTCATCTACATCCACGCCCACGTCAACATCGACGGAGACGTCCATCCCTTCACCGACCGCAACGTCTACACCGACAGCAACGCCAACTCCCTATCCAATGGAAATTGATGTTCCTGGCGGATCAATGCTCCGAATCCCGGGTGGGACATTCTATATGGGCGCAACGGCCGCCGGCCTCGCCAAAGAGTGTTCCGCGTTTCGTGACGGCTGCCAAAGTGATTGGTTTTCCGCCTCCGAGCCGATTCACGCGGTTTTGTTGCGCAGTTATTATATTGATGCCCATGAGGTGACCAATGCCGCTTATGTGGAGTTCCTCAATCAGAATGGTAACGATTGTCTGGAGCAACAATGCGTGGACCTGGCGCAAAGCAGTCTCGAACAAGATGGAAGCACTTTTGCTATCGATGAAACCCAATCACAATATCCCGTAACTGGCGCCACGTGGTATGGCGCGCAGGCGTTCTGCACCTGGCGGGACGGCCGCTTGCCCACAGAAGCGGAATGGGAAAAAGCGGCCGCATGGGACGACAAAACCACAACGGCGCGGCAGTATCCGTGGGGAGATGTATTCGACGGCCGACTTGTCAATTCATGTGACGGTTCTTGCGATGAGCCGCAGGCGAATGAGGCCTTTGATGATGGCTTTGCGACTCTTGCCCCTGTCGCTTCATTTCCAGGCGGGCGAAGCGCATTTGGCCTGTATGATATGGCTGGCAATGTTTGGGAATGGGTGTCCGATTGGTATGATCCTGACTATTATCAAGTGTCGGCCGAGGCCAACCCGGCCGGGGCAAAGGAAGGGAAGGATAAAGTCGTGCGCGGCGGTTCATGGTTCGATACGGGCAATTTCATGGCGACGACGATTCGCTTCCCTTCACCTCCCGCAAACGCCGACAGGACGATAGGGTTCCGTTGCGCCGCCGATTTGCACAACTAATCTCTGATAGATCAAGGGAATAAAATCTCTACTGATTCGCCCGCCATCAGCCCGCCCTTGTTCAACGGAATTTTGATCAGGCAATCGGCCTGTACGAGGGTATTGATTAGGTTACTCTTCCCGAATATTGGTACCACGATGAGCGAATTATCTCGCTCAACGAGGCGCCCTGGAACATAATCTTCGCGCCCCGTCTCGCTGGCGATATTCTGCTCCAGAAAAGCCATAAATCGGCCTCGCCTGAACGTTTCCGCCAGGCCGAGCAGCCGATGGATTGCCGGGGTTCCGAACATATCAAACTGAACCATCGCTGAGACCGGGTTGCCCGGCAATCCTAAAACGGGCTTGCCGTCCACCGCACCGGCTATTGTTGGTTTTCCCGGCCGTGTGGCAACGCCATGTAATAGCACACCCGGCTGCCCTAACTCTTCAATGATCTTTGCCGTCATATCACGCGCGCTGACCGAAGACCCGGCCGACATAACCAGCATATCGCTTCTTCTCAACCCTTCCCTTGAGGCCTCGCGCAAGGCGCCCAGGTCGTCGGGCACAATCCCCATCATTTCAGGCACGCCACCGGCCCTAATGATCTGTGCGGCTATGGTGTAGCTATTGATGTCGCGAATCTGGCCGGGCTGTACGGTCGCTTCAGGAGAGACGACTTCGTCTCCCGTGGCGATGATGACGACGATCGGCCGTCTGACAACCGCTACGCGCGTGATACCCAATGCCATCAGGCCGCCAATATCCTGTGGCCGGAGCCGCCTTCCCCCGGGGATTAAAACATCTCCCTGGCCTATATCCTCACCGATTTGAATCACATTCTGACCGACGGCGACCGAACGAAACACCTCAATTTCAAAAGGAAACCTGCTTGCGTCCCTCGAATCAATCCGTTGCGTGTGCTCCAGTTGAACGACCGCATCGGCCGAGTCGGGCAACATGCCGCCGGTATGGACAACCGCGGCTTGCCCCGTTCCAAGGCTTACACCGGCGGGCTTGCCCATCGGCACCTCGCCCATCACCTGTAGATAGGCGGGCAAGCTTTCTCCTGCGCCGTGGGTGTCTGTCGCGCGAACGGCGTAGCCATCCATCGTGCTGCGCCTGAACTCAGGCAAGGGCTGCGGCGCGTGGATCGCCTTTTGGGTGACGCGATCCAGTGCATCAAGAGGGGAGAGTATCTCCGCTTCGACAATCGGTGTGACGTTTTCAAGCAGAAGTTGTCGGGCTTCGTCGGGCGGCAAGACGTTAAAGAACTCAGGCATAATCATCCATGAATCGGTTTGGGACGGATACCTATCCTGCTGTCAGCCTCATAAGCCCGGCCTCATCGATGATTTTCACCCCAAGTTCCTGAGCCTTGGTCAATTTGCTGCCCGCTGCCTCCCCTGCCACGAGGAAATCCGTCTTCTTGCTGACGGAACCGGTAACTTTGCCTCCGTGGTCCTCAATGAAGGCTGTAGCATCGTCGCGCGACATCGTGGGCAATGTGCCGGTGATAACAAACGTGAGACCCAGGAGGAGGCTGGAACCCGTGGATTCAGGCTCCTCTCCTCGTGAGAAATTAAGCCCCGCAGTCCTCAGCTTTTCAATCAAGGTCTTGTTGTGGTCGTTTCTGAACCACGCGACTACCGAGAGAGCAATTTGTGGGCCAATGCCCTCTATCTCCTGAAGCTCCTCGGCAGTAGCCTTGGCGATGGCGTCGACGCTGCCAAGTGATTGAATGAGAAGTGTTGCGACCACACTGCCGACAAACCGTATACCCAGCGCAGTTAGCACTCTATCGGCCGGCTGGCTCTTGCTTGCCTCAATCCCGGCCAGCAAATTATCGACTTTCTTGTCTTTATAGCCTTCCAGCGCGAGCAGATCATCCCTTCGAAGTGTGTAAATATCAGCGACATCCCGGATGAGGCCCTGGTTGTATAGTAGTTCTGCGGTTTGCGTCCCAAAGCTGGTGATATCCATCGCGCCGCGACTGACAAAATACTCGACCCGACGAATAAGCTGCTCGGGGCATGAAGCGTTCTCACAATAGATAGCCACTTCGCCGGGCAGTTGCACGACCGGTTCGCCGCAAAACGGGCACTGTGTTGGTTTGACAATGGGACGTTCGCTGCCGTCTCGGGCATCGACGATAGGCCCGACCACATACGGAATCACGTCACCGGCTCTCTTGATCAGCACTCGATCGCCGATGCGAATATCCTTGCGCGCGATCTCGTCGAAGTTATGGAGGGTGGCATTCCTGATCGTCACCCCACCTATCTCGACTGGCTCAAGGACGGCGTTGGGCGCCAGCACGCCGGTGCGGCCGACATTGATCTGGACGTCCAACAGTCTCGTCGTCTTTTCCTGTGCCGGGAACTTCATGGCGATCGCCCCGCGCGGGTCTTTGCCGACATACCCCAGGGAGTCGGCGACCGCGCGATCGTTGATCTTGACGACCACGCCATCCACTTCGTAATTGATCTGGTTTCGGCGCGACGTCCATTCATCATAAGCCTGGATCACTTCATCCAGACTGGAACAATAGCGGTTATCCGGCGATACGGGGAACCCCAGTTCCTTCAGGTATCCAAGCCGATCCCATTGGTTGCCGGGAACATCCCCTCCCTCAAAGATCACGACATCATAACAGTACAGATGCAAAGGTCGTTCGGCCGTTTTACCCGGATCAAGTTGTCGCAACGAGCCGGCGGCCGTATTCCGGGGGTTCATGTACATCGGCTCGCCGGCGGCCGCTCGTTCCTCATTTAATGCCGCAAACTGATCGAGCGGCATGAAGACCTCGCCACGAACCACAAAGTAAGCGGGTGGGACAAGACTGCTGTGTGGATCAATGGGGATGCGTTTGGGCAAAGAGCGCAATGTCCGCAGGTTTATGGTGACGTCTTCGCCGACGACTCCATCTCCGCGCGTGGCTCCCTGATCAAATACACCATTCCTATAAGTCAGGACGACAGTCAGCCCATCCAGCTTGGGTTCGACGACATAGTCCAGATCGACTCCGTCGGGAAGCAATCGCCCTATCCGCGCTCGCCAGGCCACCAGGTCATCTGAATTGAAGGCATTCATCAAACTCAGGATGGGAGCCGGATGAGCGACCTTCCTGAATACATCCAGCGGCGCCGCCCCCGCTCTTTGGGTTGGCGAATCCGGCGTCACCAATTCGGGATGTTCAGCCTCCAAGGCCTGTAGCTCGCGATACAAGGCATCAAATTCGGCATCACTAATGATCGGCGAATCGAGGACGTGGTATCGATAGAGGTGGTAATCTATGTCTACGCGAAGTTTCTGTATGCGCTCTTCAGGAGTCATATCACATGAACCTAGTTCGATAATGACCGATAGTGCGGCGTTCGGACTTACGGAGCAGCGGCCGGTACCAAAAAGTCCCCGGCCGCCCAGCCTTCAGTGCCATTGGGCATTCGCACCTGCCACCATTGATAATCACCACCCGCCGTTGGTCCGTCCAGAACGAGAAGCGATGACCCTTCGGCAGCCACAGTGACGGGCAAATTCCGCGTACTCGGCCCATTGCGAAGCGTCACCCCAACTCCGCCGGTATCCCCTACCCTGGCATAATAGCCGACGGTCAATTCAGCCGGGGCGACGGAAAAGTCCGGGGTAGCCGCCGTAGTCGCCGTCGGCGCTATCGTGGGGGTCGGTGGCTTCAGCGATATCGTCGCTGTAGGAACAGGGGGGGCCGTCAGGAGTACGATGGTTGGAACAGCATCGACCGCCGCTTCTTCAGGCAGTTGGGTGAGGAAATTGCCCAGGAACCAGCCCAGCAACAATAATCCGACAATAGTAACCGCGCTTCCCAACCCCACCGCCAGCCATGGGATGCCAGTCCTTTTTGTGACGGAGTGGTTCGTGGAAGGTTCAGAATGTTTAGTCATATAACCTGATATTTGCGGGTCACACGGGCAAAAGGGTCATGAACTCCGATCGATCGCCTGGACCAGTAGCATTGTCAAATCATCAAACGCGGGAGCTCGGCCGCGCCAATTATCAATATCTTTGACGATAAACAGCAATTGATTTCCATCAGACTCGCCAACGGCCGCCTGAAATGCCGCCTTTAGCCGCTCAACGCCGTACGATTCGTCCGCCTCATTCATCTGATCCGTCACCCCGTCGCTGTAAAGCAGGAGATTGTCTCCCGGCTGGAGCATGATTTGATGCTCCTGCAATTCAAGACCATCAATCATGCCCAGGAATCGACCGTTGCCTTCCAGAGGTTCCGGCCGCGCACCGGCGCGTATCCACAGCGGCCGATCCTGTGCAGCGCGAACATAGGTTAACTTGCCGCTTGGTCGGTTCAGCACGGCGTAAAACGCGGTCACGAATGCATCCATGCCATAGCCCTCTAAATTGCCGCCTCCAATTGACAGCAAAGCGCTATGAACCGCGTAAACGACCTCTCTGGGCGATAAGGAACGCACAGCTTCCTGGAAGAACAGCGTGCGCGTCACGGCCATCAACAGCGCCGCATGAACGCCCTTGTCAGCTACATCGGCAATCAATATAGCGACGTTTTCTTCATCGATCGGCCGCACATCAAACAGGTCTCCGCCAACATGCCGGGCCGGAGCCAGATAGGAGTAAAAGCGATAATCCTCGAATGACGGCAGAGCCGCCGGCAACAGGTTGCGCTGCATCTCGGCCGCCAATTCCATTTCCCTTTCCAGGCGCTTTTTCTCCACAAGAATCAATTGCGCCGCCTGAAGCTCCAGGTAGGCCTGATGCAGCAGATCGTTTTTCTCCCGCAAGTCCTGAATGGCAACTTGATCCAGGCGGCGAAGATTAGCCAGAACGCGGCGGGTGATATGCAATGCAAGGTCGGGATCATGGCGCAACAAGTCTCTGAATTGATCGGCGGTCATCTCCAGCACCGTCGATTCGGTCAGGGTTTTTATTGTGGCCAAGCGCGGCTTGTCATCAATCAAGGCCATTTCGCCGAAAGATTGCCGCGGCCCCAGCGTCGCCAGCATCTGCTCTTCACCGTCTTCAGCCAGGCGTACCACAATCACATTACCGCTATCGAGCACATAGAACGTATCCTCTATCTCCCCCTGGCGTGTCAAGAGAGTATCGGCTGGATAGGTCTTCATCATCCCTACCTGGCGAATTACCGATAACGTATGGGGATCGAGGAATGTAGCCGGGTCTTCTACACTTGGCTGTATCATGGCTGCTTTATGGTCTTTTCGGCAATATAGTTCAATAATCGTTCGATGGGCCACGTGTTCACGACGTCGGCCGCTGTTGCCCAACCCCGCTGGGCAGTCGCCACGCCATAGTGGAGCAGTTCAAAATCCTCGGCGCGATGCGCGTCCGTATTGATGGCAATTTTGACGCCACTATCAATAGCCATATGCACGTGAATATCGCGCAGATCAAGGCGTGCAGGATTGGCATTGACCTCCAAAATGGTCCCGGTTCTCGCCGCGGCCGAGATGACAGCATCCATATCAAGGTCTGCTCCGGCGCGATCCGGTAACAGGCGCCCGGTGGGATGAGCAATCATATCCACATGAGGATTATTGATGGCATTCAAGAGCCGTTGCGTCACCTGCTCGCGCGGTTGATGCAATGCAGTATGCAAGCTGGCGATGACAAAATCCAGCTCCGCCATTACTTCATCTGGATAATCCAATGTCCCGTCGGCCCGGATTTCCATTTCTGTCCCATGCAGCACGCGGAAATCCGGCCCCATTGCTTCATCGGCAGCCTTAATTTCAACCGCCTGCCGACGCAATCGCTCAATGGACAAGCCGTTTGTGATGCCAAGGCTCACCGAATGATCGGTGATGACAATTCCGCGCAGCCCCCGCGCTTTGGCAGCCTGTGCCATCTCCAGCACCGACAGCGTCCCGTCGGACCATATGGTGTGCATGTGCAGGTCGCTGATCACGTCACCCAATTCGATGAGGACAGGGAGCTTGCCGGCCGCGGCCGCCTCTATCTCACCCCGATCCTCGCGCAATCGTGGCGGTATATAAGGTAGTCCCAACGTCCGATAGACCTCTTCCTCGGTCGTGCACAGAATTTCACCGGAGCCATCGAGCGGTGTGAAAGCATGTTCATTCAGGCTAAGTCCGCGCTTGAGGGCCAACTCGCGGAGCTTGACATTATGATCCTTGCTGCCGGTAAAATAGCAAAGCAAAGTGCCCCACCGCTCCGCGGGCAACACGCGCAGGTCAACGCCAAGACCGTTCAGCAAGGTCACACGGGCGCGCGATGGACCTCTCGCATTAAGAACCTCGACTCTATCCAGAGCGGCGAAACGATCCATGACAGCATCAGGGGAATCCGCGGCCACCAGCAGATCGATATCTCCAATCGTGTCGCGCATACGCCGCAGAGACCCTCCCACAGCAGCCTTCGAAACGCCTGGAACTCGCTCAAGTTCGGCCAGCATCTGCTGAGCAATGGGCCAGGCAGTACCAAGAGGTACACGATCATCACCATGGCGATTGAGCGCCTCGATGCCGGCCAGGATCTTCGCCTCGGATTTTGCACCCATTCCCGGCAGGTCGCGTAATTTCCCTTCACGCGCCGCGGCCGCCAATTCATCAACCGTGCTTATCTTCAGGATATCGTAAATCTGTTTAACCCGCTTCGGGCCTAATCCCTCGATACGCAACATCTCGACCAGTGACGGCGGGATCTCTTTGGCCAGCTTCTCGTAGAATTCCAGATGCCCCGTGGTCAGCATCTCCTCGATCTTGGCGGCCAATGTGTCGCCGATGCCGGGGATGTCCGTCAGCTTCCCCTCGGAAAAGACGGTGTTGATGTCTCGTCCAAGGGATCCAATACTTTCAGCGGCCTTCCGATAGGCCAGAATACGATGGATCTGGTCTCCCCTGATGGAGAGCATATCGGCTACTTGATTGAAAGTATCGACGACCTCGCGGTTATTCATAAACCCCATTATACATTTATTCCCCTGTCAGAACGCTAAATACCTCTCGATAAACCATTGGATAAATGTTTATTCAGGTACCTCCAACGACTCGGCGAAATGGCTTGACACCGATATGCTATTTCCGCGTCACTTTTCATCTAAAATCTTGCGTTTTGTTTCTATCATTGTTATTCTAACCATCCTTATGGGCCAATTCGGCTCAAACAAAGAAAGGAGAGATGGTAAGAGATGAAGAAGAATCGATTCTTGTTGGTATTGGGATTGCTTCTCATCGCCGCCATGGTCATGACCGCCTGTACAGCTACAAGCGGCGATGTCCAACAGGCGATTGAGCAAGTAGCACCGACGCTCCAGGCGGCCGCGACCGAACTCGCGCCGACTATTGAAGCCGTCGTTGAAGAAGTTGCGCCGACCGTGGAAGCGGCGGCCACCGAGATCGCCGGCGGCGCGGCGGCCGAACCGGCGGGCGATTTGATGGTTGTATCGGCCCCGGATTGTGATTATGGTGGTCTCTTCAAGGAGATCGCTGCGATCGATCCGCTAACGGTGCAGTTCACCATGTGCGCCCCCGACCCGGCGTTCCCGTCGAAGGTGGCGTTCACCTCGTTCGCCATCCAACCGTCTGAGTATCTGGAATCGACGGGCGGCACCGGCGACTTGCTGGAGCATCCTGTCGGCACCGGCCCCTATATGGTTGACCACTGGTCCCGTGGCGAAGAAGTTGTTTTTGCCAAGAACCCCAATTACTGGGGTGAGCAAGCTGTAGCCGATACGCTTGTCTTCCGTTGGCAGGCCGAATCGGCCGCGCGACTCCTCGAGCTTCAGGCCGGATCGGTTGACGGTATCGACAACCCCGGTCCCGATGATTTCGAGACGATCTCCAGCGATCCGAACCTGCAGCTGCTGGAGCGTCCGGCGTTGAACATCTTCTACGTCGGCTTCAACAATGTCTTCGCGCCGTTTGATAACGAAAAGGTTCGTCAGGCGATCGCCATGGGTATCGACCGGGCACGCATTGTCGACAATTTCTATCCTCCGGGTTCCGAACTGGCGTCCCACTTCACCCCCTGCTCCATTCCCAATGGTTGCGCCGGTGAGGATTGGTACGAGTTCGATCCTGAGGCGGCGCGCGCTTTGTTGGCCGAGGCCGGCTTCCCCGACGGGTTCGAGACTGAGTTGGCTTACCGTGACGTGGTCCGTGGCTATCTGCCCGACCCCAACATCGTCGCCCAGGACATTCAGGCTCAATTGAAGGAGAACCTGAATATCACGGCCAAGATCAATGTCATGGAGTCCGGCGCTTTCCTGGACGCGGCCGATAGCGGTGCGCTGACGGGTATTTACCTGCTGGGTTGGGGTGCGGACTATCCCGACATGACCAATTTCCTCGACTACCACTTCGGGGCCGGCGCTTCGCCCCAGTTCGGCGACAAGTTCCCCGATCTGACCGATGTCCTGCGCCAAGCCGCCTCGCTGGCCGGTGACGATGCCCGCGCTCCGCTGTACGAGCAGGCCAACAACCTGATCAAACAGCACGTGCCGATGGTCCCGGTTGCCCATGGTGGCTCCGGCGTTGCCTATCTGGCAAGCGTACAGAACGCCCATGTCAGCCCGCTCGGTAATGAGGCCTTCTCCCATATGGATCCCGGCAAGGACACCTTCGTCTGGATGCAGAATGCGGAGCCAATCAGCCTGTACTGCGCTGATGAAACCGACGGTGAATCGCTGCGCGCTTGCGAGCAGGTCACCGAAGCGCTTCTGGCCTACGAAGTTGGCGGAACGGCTGTGGTGCCGGGGTTGGCCACGGGTTGCGAACCGAACGAAGACCTGACAGTCTGGACCTGCACCCTGCGCGAAGGCGTCACCTTCCATGACGGATCGGCGCTGGATGCCAACGACGTGGTTATGACCTACGCGGTTCAGTGGGATGCGGCGAATCCGCTGCATGTCGGCAACACGGGCGCTTTCTCCTACTTCTCTGCTCTGTGGGGTGGTTTCCTGAACGCTCCTTCTGAGTAAGCGGGAAAATCTCAGGAAACAACCCTGAGAGAGTAACCTGGTTTTTCGCGGGATGGGGTTTGGCAAGTTTTGTCGGCCCCATCCCGCTCCATATTCGTAGACAATGATCTGAGATCGAGAGAGAGCCGGAGGGTATAATGACCCAATACACAATTCGTCGCCTCGTCGCTGCGATCCCTGTCGTTGTCGGCGTTCTAATCGTCACCTTCCTGCTGGCTCGCGCAATCCCGGGAGAGCCTTGCACAGCTATGCTGGGCGAGAAGGCAACACCAGCGGTCTGCGAAGTCTTCAACAGGGAGCAAGGGCTGGATAAACCTCTTTCCACCCAATTTCTGATCTTCGCTCGTGATATGATGAGGGGAGATTTTGGCAATTCAATTCGCTTCAAGCGACCGGTTTCCCAAATACTGATCGAAAGACTTCCCCAAACCATCGAATTAGGCGCGGCGGCTCTGGCCATCGCAGTCATCGTCGGGATTCCCTTGGGGATCATATCGGCCGTAAAACGCAACTCCCCCATCGATGTAATTACCATGATCGGAGCAAACATCGGCGTTTCCATGCCGGTATTTTGGCTCGGCCTCATGCTGGCTTATATTTTCTCACTCCTCCTAAAAGACACGATATTTCAATTACCACCCAGTGGCAGGTTATCTGCCGGTCTGCAGTCGATCCCGTTCTATGAGGTTTTCAATCTGGAATTCACAGCGGGAACGTTTAAGGCTTCGCTATATCAATTTCTGAGTAATTTCTATATATTCAACTCAATAATAACGGCCGACTGGAAGATTCTCGTTGATACAATTAGACATTTGATTCTTCCATCTGTCGCCCTGGCAACAATCCCTCTCGCCATTATTGCACGCATGACTCGCTCCTCTATGCTTGAAGTGCTGGGACAGGATTACGTCCGAACCGCCAAGGCCAAGGGATTATCCCAAAATCAGGTTGTGATGAAGCACGCCTTTCGCAATGCTTTGCTGCCTATTGTTACGATTGTTGGCCTGCAATTAGGGGCGGTTTTAAGCGGGGCCATCCTCACAGAAACGATTTTTGGCTTGTCCGGTGTAGGCAGAAGCCTTTATGAGGCGATTACCGCGCGAGACTATCCAATTATCCAGGGCTTTGTCGTCGTCATCGCAGTAGGTTACGTCATGGTGAACCTGTTGGTTGACCTGTCTTATGCGGTACTGGACCCGCGAATCCAACTGGACTGACGAATCATGTCACTCACTACTGAACCCAATCCACCACCAGTCGTCTCGCTCAATCTTCTTGATGATCCATCAGCTGGTGACATCAGCGATTTTCGCTCGAATAGCCTATGGCGGCTTACAATTCGCCGGTTGTTCAAACAGCGCTCCGCCGTCGTTGGCATGATCCTGTTGAGCTTGCTTGTTTTCACCGCCATATTTGCATCAGTCATCGCCCCTTACGATCCCGAACTGGTGTTGATCGGCAAGGAAGATGTGCGCAAGCGTGACGCGCCTTGCATCCATCTGTTAGGATGCCCGGCTGAAAAGCCGCAGCATATCCTAGGCATCGATGGCAATATTCGCGACCAGTTTAGCCGATTGATCTATGGCACCCGAGTGTCCTTGTATGTCGGGATTATCACAGTCTCCTTCGCGGTCATCGTCGGCACCTTTCTCGGAGCAATCGCCGGATTCTTTGGCGGAATCGTCGATAATCTCATCATGCGCGTGCTGGACGTCGTCCTGGCGTTTCCATTCTTGCTGCTGGCCATTGCCATCGTCAGTGTCATTGGTCCCGGCCTCAGGAATGCCATGCTGGCCATCGCCATCATCAGCATACCTGTCTACGCCCGCGTAACGCGAGCCAGCGTGCTCTCCGTCAGGGAAATGCATTTCATTGAGGCGTCTCGCGCGCTGGGCGCCAGCAATTGGCAAATCTTGTTCGGCCGCATCCTGCCCAATTCCTTACCACCGCTGATCGTCGTCGCCACCCTGGGTATTGCTACGGCGATTCTGGACACTGCTGCCCTTTCCTTCATCGGCCTGGGCGCGCAACCACCCACACCTGAATGGGGCTCCATGCTGGCCATTGAGCGCAACCAGGTGTTCAGCGCGCCCCATCTCGTCTTCTTCCCCGGCCTGGCGATTATGATCACAGTTCTGGCATTCAATCTTCTGGGAGATGGCTTGCGCGATGCCCTGGATCCGCGCCTCGTCCACGGTGGGGGCGCAGCCAAGGAATAAGACGACCCCATCGTCAATAGACTCCACAAATAATAAACGACCCGGACTTTGACATCCGGGTCGTTTTTAATTGACTCGATTACTCTCCAGAATCGGAGGCGTTAGACGAGAGGCTCCCCGGTATAGGGTTCAACATCCGACGCTTCAGGGCCTTTGTTGGTCGTTTCCACATCGTAGAGGACCCACTGCCCTTCTTCAAACTCCTCGACCTCACCGACGGTCGCGGACTTGTGGAAGAAGATCTCTTCGCCGGCGCCACGAACGATGAAGCCATAACCTTTCTTCGTATTATACCATTTGACTCGGCCGATATATTTGCCGGTCATGGGATCGATCTGAATGGTCTCGGGGCCAACGATTTCAGCGCCGCGCGAAGGAGACGGCTCGCTCGATTGAGCAGATTTTTGATAGGTTCGCTCTTCCGATTCGGTACGAGGCCGATGCTCGGATCGCGCGGGTTGGCCTCCTCCCGCAAGCTGCCCAAGCTCTCCCAATGCCGACGGATCGATGGGAAGACCCGCCTGGCTCAATCGCCGTTGCATCTCGACAGTAAACACAAAGCGCTTGCCCTGTTCATCTTCCACCCAACGGTCTCTAAAGTTCATCTTTGTTCTCCCAGTAGTGCTGCAATTTAATCACTCTTCGATTTCGTTCGCTTCTTCTTTGGTTCGGAAGCGTCGTTGGTTTTTGATAATTGGCCATTGACGACCGGCAGGACTGCCCCCGTCACACGGCTCTTGGCCGCCAACGTCATGACCGATTGTGGCCGCACACTGCGCGTGCCAATCGTTGTATCGCTCAGGCCAATCTTCTTCGTCACCCCACCGCTCGTCGTTACGATGAGGGTCATCCCGCGAGTCAGCAGCGTTGAAGCCGCAACCTCGGAAGATCCCTTGGGCAAACGCATATTGATGACGCCCTGCCCATAACGATTCTGTAGCGGGTACTCTTCGATCGGCGTCGCCTTGGCAAGGCCGTCATCAGTGATACTCCAAACAAAGCTGTTCGGCATCACAACATCCATGCCGATAACCCCATCGACATCGCTATCGAACTTAATGCCCAACACACCGGAGGCAGGCAAACCCATCGGCCGAACCGCATCCTCATTGAACCGAATGGCCTGGCCGGAAGATGTGGCCAACAGGATCCCCTGATCCCCTGTGGTGATTTTCGCCCAGCCCAATGAGTCGTCCTCGGCCACATTGATCACTGTAAAGGAATCAGCCGTCACTCCGGGCAGATCTTCAAGTCGCACGCGCTTGACTACGCCGGCCAAGGTCGTCAGGAACAGATAACCATCCTGCCCACCATCGGCCGACAGCGCCACGGCCGCCACCAGATGATCGCCCCGTCCAAGCGGCGTCAGGTTGCCCCACGGCGTTCCCTTGCCCACCTCGTCGCCTTCCGGGATCCGATGGATTGGAATGCCGACGGCTCGGCCGCTCGCAGCAAATAGATAGAGCGTATCGCGCGTGCTCGCTCTGACTAGTACGGCCGGCTGCTCGATAGGCTTCCGGGGGAAAGACGGCAAAGTATCACCGTTATACCGACAGATCGTCCCCTTCTCGCCAATCATCACCCAGCCCTCTTCGTCGGGTAATAGGCCGGCACTGGTCAGGACACCCCCATCAACAGTCTTAACGATTTGCGTCCGACGTTTGTCGCCGAATTTCTCGTTGATCTCCAGAAGTTCCTTTTTAATTTGCTGCCGCATCAATTCAGGATGAGCCAAAAGCTTTTCCAGATCCTTAATAAGGGCCAGCTTTTCCTTGTATTCATCCTGAATCTTCTTGCGTTCCAGCGCTGCCAGCCGGCGCAGTTGCATGTCGAGGATAGCCTGTGCCTGAATCTCGGTCAACTTGAACCGCTCAATCAGGTTCGTCTTGGCCGTATCGGCCGAGCGAGAACGCCGGATAAGATCGATCACCTCATCCAAATGATCCAGCGCGATGAGCAAACCTTCCAGAATGTGGGCGCGTTGTTTGGCCTTGTCCAGCTCATATTCGCTGCGACGGCGCACGACCACGAGGCGATGCTCCAGATAATGGCGCAGCGCCTGTTTTAGCGTCAGAACGCGCGGCTCGCTGTTCACCAGCGCCAATAGCGAAATGCTGAAAGTAGATTGCAAAGGTGTCAGCCTGAACAGATCGGCCAACACGCTCTCAGCATCGACCGTTCGCGTGGTCTCAATAATAATACGCAAGCCACGACGATCCGATTCATCGCGCAAGTCAGTCAGGCCTTCAATTTTGCCGTCGCGATGGAGATCGGCAATGCGGCCCATCAGATTAGTCTTGTTCACCTGATAGGGCAGTTCGGTGATGATGATCCGGGATTTATTCCGCCCCATTTGCTCGATATGCGCCCGCGCGCGAACAGTGACGCGGCCGCGCCCGGTGGCGTAGGCGGAGGCGATCACATCGGCGTCATCCCCCTCTCCTCGATGGCGGGCAATAAGGCCACCAGTGGGAAAATCCGGCCCCTGGATAAATTGCATCAGGTCGGCGAGCGAGATGTCATCGAGCTTGGCCCAGTTTTCGAGCATGTAGATCAGCGCCCCGACGACCTCGGTCAAGTTGTGCGGGGGGATGCTGGTCGCCATGCCTACCGCAATGCCCGAAGCCCCATTAACCAACAGGTTTGGGATGGTAGCGGGCATGACGCTTGGCTCTTTGAGGGAATCATCGAAGTTCGACTGGAAGTCTATCGTGTTCTTGTCGATATCTTCCAGCAAGTCGTAGCCCATGCGAGACATGCGAGCTTCCGTATAGCGCATGGCTGCGGCCGCGTCGCCGTCAATCGAGCCGAAGTTTCCCTGGCCATCGACAAGCATGTAGCGCATGGAGAAGTCCTGCGCCATGCGAACCATCGCTTCATAGACCGATTGATCCCCATGGGGGTGGTACTTGCCGAGAACCTCGCCAACAACACGAGCCGACTTCCTGTAAGGGGTGTCGGGGCGCAGCCCCATATCATACATGGCGTACAGGATGCGGCGCTGGACGGGTTTAAGGCCGTCCCGAGCATCCGGGAGAGCGCGCGAGACGATGACGCTCATCGCATAGCTGAGATAGGATTCGCGCATCTCCTGGTCTATATTTACTTGTTTTATCAGTCCGACTTCCATATGGTGGCACAATAATTAGGTCGCAAAAGCAACGACCCACTGAAAATTTGTTCTATATCCGCCACAAGTGTAGGCAATTTATGGGCTGATGTCAACGTACAACAGCGACGAGAGGTGACTAGGCTCCCCCGAGCCAAACGATCGCCCTACCAGGGTTCAGGCGCATCGACGTAGACAATCCCGTCTTCAATTGATACGGGATACACCGGGATGGGATCGGTGGCCGGCAGGCGCGTGACTTTTCCGGTTCGAATGTCGAATCGGGCGCCGTGGCGTGGACATTCTATTTGGAAATCCAGCACGTCGCCATCCTCCAACGGCCCACCATCATGCGTACAGAGGTCGGCGATGCAATAATATTTTCCGTCGATATTCAGGAGAATGGCTGATTCTTCCTCCAGATCAAAGTGCAATCGCGAGCCGGGAGGCAAGGCATCCTCGCGTGCAATCGGTATCTTATTACTCATGTTTCCGTATGGTATCGGGGTCGGGGATTCCGTAGGCTCCGGCCTTCAAGACTTTAAGCGAGAGCAAGGCACACTTCACGCGCGCCATGCTTAGCGGCACACCGACAAGCTCCAGGAGTTCCTCGCTGGTAAATGATTTTACTTCATCGAGCGTCTTGCCCTTGATCTCTTCTGTCAAGAGGGAAGCGGCCGCCTGACTGATGGCACACCCATCGCCCCGCCAGGCAACTTCCTTCACCCGCTTTTGCTCATCAAGAACGACATCAATGCGGATGACATCTCCGCACAGCGGGTTGTCTTCCTCATAAGTGAAATCGGGCGTCGGTAGCTCCCCATAGTTGAGAGGGTGTTCATAGAGATCGATAATTTGCTCGCGATAGATATTGGCGTCCATGTCATATCCCCATCTTGATTATATGCACAAATCTCTATCCCATTCAATCCAATCTGAACACGCTTCTGGCGCGATGCAGAGCGGTCGTCAGTTTATCGACCTCGTCCATCGTCGTATGTACATAGAAACTCGCCCGCGCCGAAGCACTGATTCCCAGCTTCTGATGCAGGGGCATGGCGCAGTGATGACCGGCGCGGATGGCGATGCCGTCTTTGTCGAGGATTTCCGCTATGTCGTGGGGGTGAAGGCCCTGCATGGTGAACGATACCAGCCCGCCCCGTTGGGTTGCCGGTGGGCCGAGCACAGTGAGGCCTGGGATCTCGCTTAACGATTCAAGGGCATAATTCGTGATCGACAACTCATGGGCGTGTACGGCTTCCATGCCGAGCGAATCGAGGTAATCGACGGCCGCGCCCAGCCCCACAGCCTCGGCAATCCGGGGCGTCCCGGCCTCGAATTTCCACGGAATCTCGTTGGGCACAAAGCCATCGAACGTGACGCGGCGAATCATATCACCGCCACCCATGAACGGGGGCATCGCTTCCAGAAGCTCGCGCTTGCCGTAGAGGATACCGATCCCGGTCGGCCCGCACATCTTGTGGGATGAGAAGGCCAGAAAATCGCAGCCCAGAGCTTCAACATCAATCGGCATATGCGGAACGAGTTGAGCGGCATCCACCATGGCCAAAGCGCCGACCGCATGGGCAGCTTCAACCAACTCGCGCACGGGGTTGATGGTCCCAAGCACGTTCGAGGCGCCTGTGAATGAAAACAGCCGTGTGCGCTCGGTCAGGTAGTCGTCAAGCTTGTCCAGCGCCAGCCGGCCGTTCTCGTCGACAGGCAAATAGCGAATAGTCACGCCAGTCCCCTGGGCAAGCATCTGCCAGGGGACGATATTGGCATGATGCTCCATCTCCGTCAGGAGGATCTCATCCCCTGCGGAGATATTGTGCCGCCCCCAACTATAGGCCACGAGGTTGAAAGCTTCGGTTGTATTGCCGACGAACACGATTTCGTCGGGAGAGGGCGCGCCGATGAAGGTGCCGATTCGGACCCGCGCCGATTCATATGCATTCGTAGCCAGTTCGCTCAATCGATGCACACCACGATGGACATTGGCGTGGTATTGCCGATAGTATTCATCCATCGCCGCAATGACGGCCGCCGGTTTTTGGGATGAGGCGGCGCTGTCCAGATAAACCAGGGGAACGCCTGGATAAACTTCAATGCCCAGTATAGGGAAATCAGCGCGAATTCGATCTACGTCGTACACAATTCACTTATTTCTGCCTGGAAGGGTTCTCAATGGGCACACCCACGAGATTGCCCCATTCAGTCCAGGAACCATCATAGTTTCGAACGTTAGCATAGCCCAAAAGGTAGGTCAGCACAAACCAGGTGTGGGAGCTGCGCTCGCCGATCCGGCAGTAGGCGATCACGTTGTCGTCAGGCGAAAGCCCTTCGCGGCCCTCGTAGATCGATTTCAACGCCTCAGCGCTCTTGAAGGTGCCGTCTTCGGCCACCGCCTGACTCCATGGCACGCTCACGGCACCTTTGATATGGCCGCCGCGCAGCGCGCCTTCCTGCGGCGAGCCGGGCATGTGGAGAAGCTCTCCGGAGAACTCTTGTGGGCTACGCACATCGACGAGAGGTTGGTCGGCCATCACATGAGCCAGGACCTGATCACGAAAAGCGCGAATCTTGTAATCCACGCGGGGAGCCGGCGTGTAGTCTGTCGGGGCGAATGACGGTTTCTCTCTGGTCAGCTCCCTTCCTTCGGCAATCCACTTCTGGCGGCCGCCGTTCATGATGCGGCAATCCTCATGGCCGAAGAGCTTGAATACCCAGAAGGCATATGTGGCCCACCAGTTATTCTTGTCGCCATAGAAAACGACCGTCGTATCGTTGTCAATCCCGTTCCGGGACAACAACGCGGCGAACTGTTCCTCGTTCAAATAATCACGGCGCACCGCATCATTCAGATCAGCCACCCAGTCGATATGGACCGCATTGGGAATATGACCGGTGCTATAGAGCAGCACGTCCTCATTCGACTCAACCAATCTGATCTTGTCGGTGCGATGCAAGTTATCCGCAACCCATTGCGTGCTGACAAGAACTTCCTCGTGGGCATAAGTGTTTTGATCCATGATTTCCCATCTCCAAACTTATATGCGAACAGAGCTAAAACAAGCGCCGACTATTGACGCTTCACGAATACGCATCGAAGCATCAATAGCCGGCGGCGAGCTGTTTGCGGAGAGCAGGCTAAATTAGCCTATCTTCTCAAGAATACGGCCAAAGATTTGTGTGCGCACGCCCTCGAACGGGATTCGCTGCATCACCGGGTCGAAAAAGCCCTGGATGACCATGCGAATCGCATCCGTCCGGGGGATGCCGCGGCTCATCAGGTAGAAGATTTCTTCCTGGTCCAGCTTGCCGACCGTTGAGGCGTGGGTACATCGCACATCATCGGCCTGAATCTCGAGGCCAGGGATGGAGTCGGCGCGCGCCGTCCTGTCGAGCATCAGATTGCGATTAGCCTGGAAGCCATCAATCCGCTGGGAGCCGGGCAAAGCCTTGATCATCCCTTGCCAGACAGAGCGCGAATCACCCTTGAGCGCGCCCTTGTAGAGCAGGTCACTGGTCGTATCGGCCGCATTGTGATTCTGCTGGGTATCGAGATCGATATGCTGACGGCCATTCGTGAAGAAAATGCCCGACATCCGGGCCCACGCGCCGGGGGCATCCAGCTCGGAAGTCTGGAACGCCTTGGTCAGGCGCGTCCCCATCACGCTGGTTATCCAGTCCAGTTTGCCGTCACGGCCGACCCGTCCGCACTCGTGATTGAACTGCCACACGTTGGTGCCGAAGTCCTGGAGCGAAGCGTAATGCAAACTCGCTCCGTCGCGGACGATCAACTCAATTGCGCCGTTATGCAGCGCCTGGCCTTCGCCCTTCGCCGGTGATGCGTACTCATCGATGAAAGTCGCTTCGGAGTTGGTATCGAGGACGACGAGCGTATGGGTGAATGTGCGGCCGCTTGTAGCCCACAGCGCACTGTGAAGCGGCGCCGCGGCCGAGACATTGGGTGGAACGTAGAGGAACACACCGCCACGCCAGAAAGCAGCGTGCAACGCGGCAAACTTGCCCTCGTCGGCACGGACGGCTTCGGTCATAAAGTATTTGCGCACCAAATCGCCATACTCTCGTACGGCCGTGTGCATATCGCAGAAAATAACGCCTTGCTCGCGGAGCTCGTCACTGAGGGAGTACTCCTTGACCAGGCCATTCACTTCAACAAGCACGCCGCCGGCGGCATCATCGGTCAGCTGCGCGGCCAGGTGGCTGGGGACATCGGCACCGGTCGCGCCGTTGCCGTTGAGGGATATGCCGAAAGAGTCGAGCTTGAAGCGACGAATATCCGTCCGCCGCCAGGCCTCTTCCCGGGTTGTCGGAACGGGGAGAGAAGCAAAAACCTCCCATGCCTTCAACCGCAGATCCAGCATCCACTCAGGTTCATTCAGCGACGCCGACAGTTGAACGACGGCATCGCGGTTAAAGGGAAGCAACTCAGCCAATGCTGCCCTCCATCTGTAATTGAATCAGGCGATTCATTTCGATCGCGTACTCCATAGGCAGTTCTTTCACCAACGGTTCAATGAACCCGTTGACGATCATGGCGTTCGCCTCGTCTTCGGATATGCCGCGGCTCATCAGGTAGAAAACCTGTTCCTCGCCGACCTTGCTCACCGAAGCTTCATGACCAATGGTGACGTCCTGCTCGTTGATTTCAATATAGGGGTATGTGTCGGAACGACTATGCTCGTCGAGTAACAGCGCATCGCAAACCACGTTGGATTTGCAATCATAGGCGCCCTCGGCGACCTTCAGAAGTCCACGATATGATGCGCGGCCGCCGCCTTTGCTGATAGACTTGGAGATGATGCGGCTGCTGGTTCGAGGAGCCATGTGGACGACCTTGCCGCCGGCATCCTGATGCTGGCCGGTGCCTGCGAAAGCGATCGACAAGATCTCGCCATGGGCGCCCTCGCCCATCAGGTAGACGGCCGGGTATTTCATGGTCGTCTTCGAGCCGAGATTGCCGTCGACCCATTCCATCGTCGCGTTCTCATAGGCCATTGCCCGCTTGGTGACGAGGTTGTAGACGTTATTGGACCAGTTTTGAATGGTCGTATAACGGCAGCGACCACCCTTCTTGACGACGATCTCCACGACGGCCGAGTGCAGCGAATCAGTCGAATAGATCGGCGCAGTGCAGCCCTCTACGTAGTGGACGTAGGCACCCTCATCGACGATGATGAGCGTGCGCTCAAACTGCCCCGAATTCTTGGCGTTGATGCGGAAATAGGCCTGCAAAGGCATGTCGATATGAACGCCGGGCGGGACATAGATGAAGCTGCCACCAGACCAAACGGCCGTATTCAGGGCGGCAAACTTGTTGTCGTTCGGGGGAATAATGGTGCTGAAGTACTCCTTAACAAGGTCAGGGTACTGTCTCAAACCATCATCCATACCCAGGAAAATTACGCCCTTCGCCTCAAGGTCCTTCTTGATGTTGTGATAGACGACTTCGGACTCATATTGCGCGGCGACGCCGGAAAGGAACTTCTGTTCCGCGGCGGGAATGCCCAGCTTATCGAACGTGTTTTTGATGTAGCCGGGAACATCCTCCCATGAGTCTTCCTGTCGCTCCGTGGGCTTGATGTAATAGTAGATGTTCTCGAAATCGATGTCGGAAAGATCGGCACCCCATTCGGGCATCGGTCGCTCAAGGAAGTATTGGTACGCTTTCAGCCGAAGTTCGAGCATCCATTCCGGCTCGCGCTTCATGGCCGACATGGCTCGAATAACATTCTCGTTCAGGCCTTTCTCGGCCTTGAAAACATAATCCTCAACATCGGCAAAGCCATATTTGGCGGCATAATCTTCGTTAACACCCGCGACAATCTCATTTTCAGTTAGTTCGCGTTCAAGGACCTGGTCGGCCATTATGCAACCTCCGCCATACCATACTTTTCACGCAGCCAGTCATAGCCGTTCTCTTCAAGATGGAGAGCCAACTCCGGCCCGCCGCTCTCGACGATGCGGCCGTCGAGCATAATATGGACATGATTAGGCTGGATGTAGTTCAGGATTCTCTGGTAATGGGTGATGACGAGGACGCCCATGTCATTAATCTCGTGGAGGCGGCCCGCACCCTCGGCGACAATGCGCAGGGCGTCGATATCGAGACCTGAGTCGGTCTCGTCCATGATCGCAATCTTCGGCTCCAGCATCGCCATCTGCAGAATCTCGGCCCGCTTCTTCTCGCCACCGGAGAAACCCTCGTTCAGATAGCGCCCGGCAAATTTCTGATCAATGCCCAGAAGATCCATCTTCGCGCGCAACAGGCGACGAAACTCAGGAATGGGCATGCCGGTATCTTCAGGATTCTCGGCCTTGCGGCGTGAATTGATCGCCTGCCGCAGGAATTTGGCTACGGTCACGCCGGGCACGGCCACCGGATACTGGAAGGCGAGGAAAATCCCGGATCGGGAACGCTCATCGGCTTCCATCTCCAGAAGATCCATGCCGTCAAAAGTCACCTGCCCGGCCGTCGGCTCGTAGGAAGGGTGACCGGCTAATGTATAGGCCAGCGTACTTTTGCCGGAGCCGTTTGGCCCCATCAGGGCGTGAATCTCGCCCTGCTTAACCTGTAAATTGATTCCCTTCAGGATACGGTTTTCCCCAATATTCACATGGAGATCGTTAATTTCCAACGCAGCAGTCATCGTCAAGTAAGCTCCTCGGTAGAAATATCAATCTATTCCGATTCGATCGGTTGAATATAGATTGGCTGAATGGTAATGGAATGTTAGCTGGACCCAGATTATAACATCGCGGTTGACACCCGTCAATATTTATGATATTAATGATAAAAATATAGGAAATTGACTCTGCTTAAGGCGGTCGTTATAATCAAATTGTTGATGTTATCAAGCATCCACGGTGGTAGCGGAACAATTCAGTCTTTCCTGAACCCGCCTCACAAAGCGTCAGCAGCAGTCCTCCCATGAATATGCCGGATCAGAACCCAGACGAATTCGTTAATCGCAAGAAACGAACAACTCGTGAAACCATTCTCCATACGATCAAACAGTCTCCTCAATCGACTGTCGAAGAGTTGGCTGAGGCGGCCGATATATCACCGGTGACCGTGCGCCATCACTTGAACGCACTGCTGGCTGAAGGAACGATCGAGGCATCCAGCGTCCGACGAAAGGTCGGCCGTCCGTACTACGTCTATTCTCTCAGCGAAAAAGGACAGGAGCTATTCCCCAAGCGATATGTGCGCCTGACCAGCCGTCTGCTCGATGAGATGAAGGGGAGACTTCCGGCTGCCGTCATTGACGATATTTTCAAAGGAGTCGTCGACAATGTCCTGGAAGAACATTACGGCGAATTTGAACATCTGCCATTGGAAGATCGACTGGATTATTTGGTGAACCTGCTTTCCGAAGAGGGCTTCCTGTCTGCCTGGGAGCGCACAGCTGATGGGTATCGTCTCGTGGAATATAGCTGCCCATACCTGTCAATCACCGGTGCTCACGGCGAGGTGTGCAACTTCGATCGACAGCTCATGCGTGGTGTGCTGCAGCTGGACGTTATCCAGGAAACCTGTATGCTTCATGGGGCCAACAGTTGCCAATTCAATATTAAAATAGAATCAAACGTTACGGAGCCTGCGGTTCCGGCAATAGAAGCAAATTGAAAGAGTATGACCAATATGATCGCAAGTAAAGAAGAACAATTGATGGAATCGCTCCGATCGGTGATCGACCCGGAGATCGGGTTAAACATCGTCGAGCTGGGACTGGTGCGAAATCTTGAAGTAGATAGCAATACCGATGCGGCCAACATAACCATGATCCTCACCACCCCGTTCTGCCCTTACGGACCGCAAATAATCGAGCAGGTTCGAATCGTCGGAAATCAGGTTATGCCTGGCGGCGTTAAAGTCGAGATTGGCACTGAGCTTTGGGACCCCTCGATGATGGAAGAAGGCGCCGGAGGCGATTGGGGATTGTTCTAGATTCTCACAAAAGGCCACCGTTTGGTGGCCTTTTTGATGCGCCATACCCGCACAAACCAATTCTTCGTCAGACTACGCTCACATCCACAACGCGGGCATTCGTTAACTTGATGAGATCCTTGACAGCCAGCACAAGCTGCACGCCCCGCTTGCCGGCGCTGATGATGATGCGGCTCTGTTGCTCCGCGGAGCGATCGATGAAGACCACGAACGGCTTCCCCAACAGAGCGACGGCCGAAATGCCCCCGACCTGAAGTCCGGTCAATTGCTCTGCCTCTCGATGCGTGGCCATCTTCAGCTTCTTCGCCCCTGCCACATCGGCCAATTTCTTTAGATCCAACTGGTGATCAGCAGGCACCATGACCAACAACGGCTTTTTACCCGGATCGGGGGGCATCACGACCAAAGTCTTGAATACCGTCTCAGGTTCGATATCCAAATACAGCGCGATCTCTTCCGCATCGCGCATGTCGTCAGGATAGGTCATCACTTCATAGGCGATACGCTTCCCTTCCAGGGCGCGCATCGCCTGCGTTTTATCTGTCATGGCGATCTTTCCACTATACGCTTTGGCGTTGCTAAAGCGCAGGTTGCTCAAAAACATCTCCAGCCGGAGTCAAATCATTATAGTCCCGAATGAGTTAAATGCATGCCGGGCTATCTCTCTTGCTTAACTCTGTCGTATTTCCTATGTTGGCACGGATCACAGTGATATATAATGAACAATATTGGTGATTATTGATATGAGCGATTCGATGAAATGTTATTCATATAGCGGGGTGCCCGGCTTTCTGGAATTGGCCCACGAATGGGACCAGTTGGCCGGTCAGGGGATTACAAATACACCTTTTCAAAGGTTAGCCTATCAGAAGGCCTGGTGGTCTCATCTCTGTCCACCCAATAGTGAGTTAAGTACCGTCGCTACGCGAAGCGATAAGGGTGAATTGCTGGGAATCGGGTGCTTCTACATCCATGACGGCAAGATTTATTTTAACGGCAGCATGGAGGAGACGGATTACCTCGATCTGATCGTCAGGGACGACCATGTTGAGCAGGTATGGCAAGCGACGATTCGCTGCCTCCAGGATTATCAGCCGGATCGCCGGCACGTGCTTGATCTTTATAATATTCCTGAAGCGTCCCCCAGCCGATCGATCCTTCGCGCCATCGCTGAAGAACAAGGGTATCATTTCAAGGAAAGCATCATCGAAGTTTGTCCCATCATTGAACTTCCCCACTCCTTTGATGACTATCTTGAAACGCTCGACAGCAAACAGCGGCGAGAGTTGAACCGGAAAATGAGGCGAGCCGAAGGCTCCGACGTCATCACAACAATCGTTGACCCCTCGGACAACATCCAGGCCGAAGTCGAGAGCTTTCTCGATTTGCTCCAGAAAAGCACCTTCGAAAAACGTGACTGGCTCACCGACGGCCGCCGGGGTCTGTTCCATGAAATCGCCCGCGATGCCCTGGGTAATGGCACTTTACAGCTGATGTTTACATCCATTGAAGGGCGACGAGCCGCGGGCCTCTTCAATTTCGACTATGGCGGCCGCATTTGGGTCTACAACTCCGGGTTGGATCCGGCGGCATTCTCCGCACTAAGTCCCGGCGTTGTCCTTACCGCGACCGCAATTGAAGAAGCAATCAAGCTTGGCCGCAAAGAGTTCGATTTCCTTCGCGGAAATGAAGAATATAAATATCGCTTTGGCGCGGTCGATTCCAATATCTACCGGATCCAGATGGAAAAATAAGGCTGGAATCCGAAGAATCGCATGATGATGAACGAATACCGTCAATCAACCAATCCATTTCACCTGCCCCAGGAAGGCCTTCGCGTGGCCATGATCAGCATGCACACATGTCCATTGGCCATGCTTGGCGGAAAAAAAACAGGCGGGATGAACGTCTACGTCCGTGACTTGAGCCGAGAACTGGGGAGCATGGGGATTCACGTCGATGTGTTCACGCGGTCACAAGACGATTGCGTGCCGATGGTCAATCACGAGCTTGGGATCAATGCGCGCGTGATCCACATCCCCGCCGGCCCCGAAGCTCCCATACCCGTCAGCGAGGTAGGAAATTATATCGACGAATTCGCAGCCGGTATCGCCAATTTCGCGACGACCGAGAACTTGCATTACGACATCATCCATAGTCATTACTGGTTGTCGGGCTTGGTGGCCGAAAAACTGGAACATTATTGGGGCACCACCCCGATTGTCCATATGTTCCACACGCTCGGTCATATGAAAAACCGTATTGCCACGGATGCCGCCGAACGCGCGCCACAGGAACGTATCGACGGCGAAAGTCATGTATTATCTATCGCCAACCAGATCATCGCGGCAACTCCTGCCGAACAAGCGCAACTCAACTGGCTCTATGGCGCAAATATGGAGAAGGTCATCGTCATCCCGCCCGGCGTCGATCTGGAACGTTTTCAACCGATCGACAAGGCCGAGGCAAAGAAACGGGTCGGCATCCCCTGCGGGGATAAAACCATCATGTTCGCCGGGCGAATCGAGCCATTGAAGGGCATCGACACGCTCATTCAGGCTATGGCGTTGATCCATCAACGCTGTCCCGACTCCGTCGCGAACACGTGCGTCGCCATCATCGGCGGTGATCCCTGGGCAGACAATCCGGACGCGGAGATGACCCGCCTCCAGGCCATGAGACAAGAATTAGGCATCCACGACATCATCATGTTCCTGGGAGCCAAAGACCAGGATGTGCTGCCTAACTATTATGCCGCGGCCGAGATGGTCGTCATGCCGTCCCATTACGAAAGCTTCGGCATGGTCGCCCTTGAGGCGATGGCGATGGGACGCCCGGTCATTGCATCGGAAGTAGGCGGTCTGGCATTTCTCATTCACGACGGCTTCAATGGCTATCACGTCCCCACCCGTGACCCTGAGGCATTGGCTGCGAAGATCTACGAACTCTTGAGCAATGATGACTGCCGCGCAGAAATGGGGCGTATGGCACGAAAAAGCGCGGAGAAGTTCGACTGGTCGATTATTGCCCGGCACATTGTCGAGGTCTACCTCCATCTGCTCGATCCCGCCTCTCCCAAGCCGGAAGGGATCTTGCTCCAGACAATGGAAGACTATCCCTTTGTATAAATTGCCGTCTCATGCTATTGACGTAAAGTAGCAACCGCCTGCTCCGCAATAATTTCCGGCGGAGTATCAGTCGTCAATAGCTGGAACACTGCGTCGCCCAGCACATCCATCAGCCGGCTTGTTTCATTAACCGGCATCGCCCTGGCTAACTCCAACTGGCCCGATGCGAATTGCAGGTACGGGTTCTGCTCACTCATGATCTCCATCGCTGCTCGCTGGGCAGCCAATACCTGGCTCCTCTGGCCCCAATTGGCCAGGTTTTCCGGCAATGTGAGATTTACGATCAACTCCTCGGCCAATTTTTGTCGAGCGGGGTCCTCAGTTGTAATCGCCCACGACCAACTGGTCACTAACGGCAACAGGTGGCCGTTCAGTCCTGGAACAGCCATGTAACTTTGTGAATTGAGTAATGAAGGATCAAGCGCCTGCCGCCCCAACAAAAACTCGGAACGCATCCACATGAAATCGCTCAATCCTAATTGATGGTACTGCCAGGCCTCATCGAGCGTTTTGAGTTGGTGGCTCTGCAGCAGATTTTCCTTTCGCACACCTATTGTGGCCAGCGCCCGGGCGAGAGGCTCAGGCTCAAGCAGAGGGCGGCCTGTACTGTCAACAAGCGCTCCTCCTTCCGCCATGTAGAACTGCAACCCCAATAATGCGCCTTCCCGGCTGTCTGCCGGCAAGACCAGAGTGTGATTCGTGTCGGAAATGAACTCTGTCCATTGAATAGGCACGGTCTGGGTAATCACCTTCGGATCATAAATCAGGTGGGTCAACCCCATAATCGCGAAAGGATAGCCCAACGGCTGGCCGCTCACCGTAACTTGTGCCGCTGAAGCCGGATATATCTGCTCGCCAATCATCTCGCCGGTCACGCTGCTCATAGGATAAAAAAGCCCATTCACCCTGGTATCGCTGAGCAAAGATGATGGCACGGCTACCAGATCAGGCATGATATCCGGGGCAATTTTTCTGCCCGACTGGAGATAATTAATGATCCCCCCGGCACCATCGACCGGCTTTTGTTCAATAATCACATCCAGATCGCCATGCCCTGTTTCAAATGCTCGTACCTGACTGGATAACTCCTGGGTTCCCGACTCAGATCGCGCACCGATTTCCGGCGGGAGCCATAGCCGCAGGGTGGCAATCTGCTCCACCGGTTCAACCGCGCCGGGGCTTTCGACTGTAATCTGCGGAGCCGCAGCCGTTGGCGCGACAGTGGCGACTGTTGTCGGGGGGATAACGGCGCCCGGCCCTACCTGGAGTTGATCACACGCAGCGAGAGGTAGCAGAAAAATCAAAGGGAGCAAAACGAACCAGCGCGATTGAGGAGGGTATCCGGTATTCATGGCGTGGAAAAAGTATAGCACTCTTGCAGATAGTTGCCCGTATGTTGGATTCAGGGTAATTTACTGTACTATGATTTTCATCATCGGATACACACGACGCATTGGGAAATTGCATCTGTTGGCTTCCACCAGCTCTGTCCCTTATCGTATTGTGCCTCACGAATGAATGTTATGTAAAGTAAACTTAGATCATTCCAGAGCCGGGGCACAAAGCCCCGGCTTTTTTGTTTTACAGGAGATAAGTGATGGCAGAGATCATCGTCAAACTGGACCACATTAGTCTTGCGCTTGCGGGGAGGCTTATTCTCAACGACCTGACATGGGAGATTCAACGTGGCCAGCGTATTGGGCTGGTCGGCGCAAACGGCGCCGGAAAATCCACCCTTCTTAAAATGATCGCTCAGGAAATTGAGCCTGATTCCGGCTCAATCTTTCGACTATCGGGGATGACGATCGGCCGTCTGGAGCAGGAACCAAGGCTTACAGCCGGGCGAAGCGTGTTAGAAGAGGGCTTATACGCCCGGCCCGAAATCGCGGCCATCGAACAGGAGTTGACTGCCCTGGCGGACAAAATGGCAAAGCCGGAAATATATGGAGATGCAAAATTACTTGAGCGATCGCTGCGAGTGCAAGAAAAACTGCTACACCAATTTGAGCAGTTGGGCGGCACGCGGTACGAGAGCAAAGTAAAAGAGACGCTGACGGCATTGGGCATGGGGCCGGAAAAATGGTCAACATTGACTGAGCACTTGAGTGGTGGACAGAAAAAGCTCATCATGCTGGCCAAGCTTTTGGTCTTGCAACCGCCGCTCTTGCTTCTCGATGAACCGGATAACCATCTTGATCTGCCCGCGAAACGCGCGTTGGAAACGATCATCCGCGGGTACCCAGGCTGCGTCGTCATCATATCTCATGACCGCTATCTTCTCGATGAAGTGGCGACCCAGATCGTGGAGCTTGAAAATGGTCGAGTGACGCAATACAACGGCAATTACTCCGCTTATGCCAACGAACGAGCTATTCGTCGCCTGCGCCAGCAGCAACTATACGCAGCTCAACAGAAGGAGATCGCGCGTATTGAAGCGGCCATCGCCCGGTTCGAGTTATGGGCCTCCCTTGTTGTCAACGAGCGACACATTCGCCAGGCCCGCAGCCGCCAGAAAATGCTCGACAAGATGGACAAGATCGAGAAGGTTACCGAAGCCAAAAAGATGACACTCGATCTGAGTGGTTGGCGCGGCAGCAACAAGGTACTGGAATTAGCGGGCGTCGGCCGAACTTTTGACAACGGGCACAGGCTGTTCAGCGATCTTAACACGGTTATCTGGCACGGCGAACGAGTTGGTTTGGTCGGCCCGAACGGTGCGGGTAAATCCGCGCTGTTCAAAATGATCCTGGACCCTGACAGTGCGACGACCGGAGAGATTAAGCTCGGGCCGAGTATCAAGATCGGTTATTACGCCCAGGAACAAGAGACGCTCGATCCCGCGCAGGATCTGATCACCTGTATACGCCAGGCGGCGCCATTGACCCAGGAGTCGGCCGTGGCCTTCCTGCTGCGCTTTCTCTTCACCTACGATCAGGTTCAGCAACCCATCAGCAAGCTGAGCGGTGGTGAGCGAAGCCGGCTTCAACTGGCCCGGCTTGTGCTGGAGCGGCCGAACCTGCTGCTGCTGGATGAGCCAACAAACAATCTGGATATTCCCGCCATCGAAGTGTTGGAGGAAACATTAAACGAGTTTGTGGGCACAATGCTGGTCATATCTCACGACCGCTATTTTCTCGACCAGGCGGTCGATCGAATTATCGAGTTAAGAGACGGGGTTCTAACCGAGTACATTGGCGGCTATACCGACTATCTGGATGAGCGTGGCTATGAAGAATAACCAACCGTCATCGAATTCAGTATAATTCGCGCTAATATGATGAATGCTTATGGATAATCAAACCCTCGATCTTGATCTGGAAAAGTTTCATGATGTCTCATCCGCGATAGTCGCGGAAGTCGGGAAGGTGATTGTTGGGCAGCACGACGTGATTCGTCACGTATTGCTCGGCATTCTCAGTAACGGCCACATCCTGATGGAGGGCGTCCCCGGCCTCGGCAAGACGATGCTGATCCGGGCGCTGGGCAAATCACTGACGCTCGAGTTCAGCCGTATCCAATTTACACCGGACCTCATGCCGGCTGACATCACTGGGACCGAGATACTGGAAGATTCCGGCGACGGACGCCGCGCGTTTCGATTCCAGCACGGCCCGATCTTCGCCAACCTGATCCTGGCCGACGAGATAAACCGCGCCACCCCCAAGACCCAGTCCGCTTTGCTGGAAGCCATGCAGGAGCGCACAGTGACGGCCGCCAACACCACCTACACGCTCCCCGCCCCATTCTTCGTGTTGGCAACGCAAAATCCGATTGAGCAGGAAGGGACCTATCCGCTGCCGGAAGCTCAACTGGATCGATTCATGTTCAAGGTCAATGTTCCCTATCCGTCAACGGCGGAGTTGACCGAGATCCTGGCCCGCACCACGACACAGGTCGAACCGTCACTCCAACCGGTCGCTTCCGGTGAACAGCTGCTATCCATGCAAGCTTTGGCTCGGCGAGTGCCGGTACCGACAAATGTTGCCGATTTCGTCAGTCGTCTGGTGATCGCGACCCATCCGGGGCAAAGCCCCAGCTCTCTGGTCAACAGCTACGTCCGCTATGGGGCCAGCCCGCGTGGCGCTCAGTCAATCATTCTGGGAGCCAAAGCTCTGGCTCTCATTGACAATCGTTTCAACGTCAGCTTTGATGATGTGTTCGCCGTCGCTCCGGCCGCGCTGCGCCATCGCTTGCTGTTGAACTTTGAAGGACAGGCGGAAGGCGTTGGTTTGGATACTGTGATCGCAGATCTGCTGACCAGCATGCCCACGGATTCGCGCGTCGGTGCTTGATAGCGATGTCCCATGCGACTTTTTGACGAGGCATCTCTCCATAAATTAGAGCAACTTACGCTGCAGGCCGATTCAGTGCGCGTCGGCGCGATGAAGGGCAATCGCCGCAGTCGCAAGCGCGGGACCTCAATTGAGTTCGCCGACTACCGGGAATATAGCCAGGGGGACGATCTGCGCCGGTTGGATTGGAACGTCTACGCACGGCTCGAACGGCCGTTTTTGAAATTGACTGAAGAAGAGGAGGATCTGGCCGTTCATATCCTCGTTGACGTCAGCGGCAGCATGGACTGGCCGATTCTTGAAGGAGAGGAAGACAAGCCTTTTAACAAGCTCCGTTACGGGCTTACTCTTGCCGGGGCGACAGGTTATCTGGGACTCCTTTCCGGCGATGTAGTGTTCGTGACATTATTCGATGACACTTACCGGCAGTCGTGGGGGCCGTTCCGTGGGCGACAAAACGGCTGGCCGCTTCTTCAGTTCCTCGAAAACAACTATGAGAGGCTCGCAAATCGACCCCCTTCAGAGAGAAAACAATCAATATCAATCAATGCCCCCCTGCGCGATTATGCCTTGCGCGGCCGAAGACCCGGCCTTCTGTTTTTTCTGAGTGATCTGCTGGCGGCCGACGGATATCGTGAAGGCTTGAGCGCTTTGGGAAGCCGCGGCCATGAGATCGTGCTGCTCCATTTGCATAGCCCCGATGAAATAAGCCCGCAGCTCAGCGGTGATCTGCGCCTTGTCGATGTGGAAACCGGCGAGAGCGCCGAGGTGTCGCTCGACGCGCTCACGATTGAGGCATATTCCGACCGCCTGGCTGCCTGGCACGCGGAGATAGGCGCGTTCTGTGCCAATCGCACCATCCATTACATCCCGATCAACACGAACACTCCCTGGGATGTAATCGTCATGCAAGGTCTGCGACGGCAGGGGATCATCCGCTGATATGTCACTCGTCGCCCCGTTCGCACTGGCTTTGGGACTTCTGGCCGTTCCCATCATTCTGCTCTATATGTTGCGCTTGCGGCGACGGGAGCAACTCATCAGCAGCACACTGCTCTGGCAGAACCTTGTTCAGGATCGGTCAGCAAACGCACCCTGGCAGAAACTGCGTCGCAACATCTTCCTTCTTTTGCAGCTCCTCATCCTGGCGGCGCTAACCCTGGCCCTGGCGCGGCCGTACATCTTATCGACTGATCCGGTGACGGGACACGTCATTGTCCTGCTCGACGCATCCGCGTCCATGACCGCAGTCGAACCTGCGACAGGTGGGCAATCGCGTTTTGAGAAGGCGGTGGATCTCGTCAATCAGATAGCTGATGGTAACGGTGGCACCGATCAGATGACGTTAATCATCGTGAATGACTCGCCGACCGTAGCCGCGGCCGCGACCAACGATCACGTTCTACTGAATAGCGCACTCGAGGCAGTCACGCCCAGTCTGACCGGCGCAGATTGGCATGCGGCATTTGCCTTGGCAAATGGTTTATTGCAAGGTACCGGGGATTCGCGCGTTATGATCGTTTCCGATGGAGGATTGCCGAAAGATCTGCCTCCCCTGACGGGAGAGAGCATCTTTGTGCCGGTAGGAGAGGCATCCGATAACCTCGCAATCACGGCTTTAGGCAGCCGGGCAAGCGCCGGTGACACCGAGTTGCTGGTCGGCGCGGCAAATTATGGGTCGGCCGATAGCGTCGGTTTGCTTAGCATCTACCTTGATGGCCAACTTTATGATTCCCGGCGAGTCGAAATAGCACCCGAAGAGGAGATAACGTTAAGTTGGACACTCCCAGCTGATGCCGCATCTGTCGAGGCGAACTTGTCCCCCATCGAAGGCAACGCGGATTATTTCGCCGCCGACAACCAGGCGTGGACGCTTCCCGCAAGCAAGTCACAAACATCTGTGAAGCTGATTACCGATGGGAATCAGTTTCTGGAGCGGTTCTTCGCCATTTATCCCCAGCTTGAAGTGACGCGCGTCAATGCAAACAGCCCGGACTCCGCCGGGGAAGAACGCTCGCATGACATCTATATCTTCGATGGCGTCGCCATTCCTTCTGCCTTGCCGGCTGGTAATATCCTGATATTTGATCCCCAGCCGGCTACTTCGCAAGAAATAAATTCGCAGATCTCAGTGTCCGAGGCCTTCACTAACACCCAATTGATCGAGCTGGCTGATGATCCGCGCCTTGCCAATGTGAGTTGGAACGATGTCAATATCGCTCAGGCTCGACAGGTTCAGGGCGCAGGGCTGATGCCGCTGATTGAGTCCGATGGGGGACCATTGCTGCTGGCGGGAGAGATTGACGGCCGACGAATTGCCGTCTTTCCTTTTGATCTGGCTTCCTCCGACCTTCCCTTGCGAATTGCCTTCCCGGTCATAATGGCTAACATTATCGAATGGTTACACCCAGGTGACGCTGCCGGTATTGATGGAAATATTAACCCAGGAGCCGTCGTTCCCCTGATCCCACACCCGCGAGCAGAATCGGTCCGCGTGGAGATGCCCAACGGCGAAACATGGACACACTCACTGGATGGAAATAGCGAGCCGGTTCTGTTTGATCAAACAATGCTACCAGGGCTTTATTCTGTCGATCTCTACGGTAAATCAGGCGAATTGGTACAATCCGGTCAGTTTGCCGTTAACTTCACCAACCCAGGCGAATCACAAATAGCGCCGGGCGAAGCCATTCGAGTGGGGAATATCGAAGTCTTACCCGATAATGAAGAAACAAGGGGCAAAAGCGAATTATGGGCTATCTTTCTGGCGGTTGGACTACTGCTGCTCGCTTTCGAATGGTGGCTATCTTATCACCGCGGGCTGAACCGGCTCCTGTTGAAGACTAGATGAGCATATATCCGGAACCAAACCCTGATCCCAATGATGACGTACCCTCTGAAGACAGAGGAGTGGTTGCACCTGCTCGATCAGGATTACGTACTTTGTTAATCCCGCTCATTGCCGGGCTGTTTGTGTTAATCGGACTGGCACTGCTCGTCTTCTCTCTGAAGGGAAGAGAGGAAAAACACCTGTTCCCAATCCTGCCCACTCGCACAGCGGCCCCGAACACGATCGATTCAGAGACCTCACTCATGGGATTTTCTGAATTAAATAATGATCCGGCGGCCTTTCGAGGAAAGCGAATCCAGGTTTCAGGGGTCTTCACCCCGGTAGAGGCTCCAGATTGCCTGGACCACACCGGCCCGACGATCCGCTGGAGCCTGGTGGCTGAAGATCTCCAACTGAACGCCATCGGTTTTGAGAATCTGGTGCGCCTTCTTGACCCGGAAACAGAGATGACCTTGAGCGGCGTATGGAGTGTCTACCAAGGGCCTGTCGGCTGTGGGAAAGAGCCGCCCGACGGGACCATTTGGTATCTGGCTGTTGAACGAATTGTGGAGCCAAACCCGCTATTTGGCGCTCAGGCCCCAGCTCTCACCGTTGTCGCCGGAGAGGCGTTGCCCACACTCTCACCTTTGGAAACACCAAGTTCGCCCACACCAACGCTAACGCTGGAAGCCACATCGGAGCTATCCCCCACGATGACTCTGGATGCGGCCACGACTTTCCCCATGCCGCCCACCGAAACCCAGGACCCGACCCTCTCGCCGGTAACGCCGTTATTCACACCCGGCAGCACGCCGGGGCAAATCGGAACGCTGCCACCCGGAGCAACACCGGAAGGCACACCCACTTTTGGCCCCAGCCCAACACCCGGACTGGAAGGGACACCTGCCCCCGGTCTGCCTACAAATACGCCTTCAGGGACAGGGTACCCGATTGATCCATCGCCATCACCAACGACCGAGGGCTATCCTTAAACTGATTGTTATGGGCCTATCTTTCACAGCAAATATCACGCCGCCAGCCACAGACGAGCCAGGTTTATGGTTCATCTTCAAAGGATTCAAGCTGCTGGTTGTTCGGCACGAGACTGATGTCGCAATACCGCAGCTTCTCTCTCCGAGTGATATTGGCCTACCAGTTGAACGTCCGATCTATTTGGGTACGCTTAACAGCAGCACGGGATCGATCCATTGCTATTGTGGAGAGGTCAGCGAATCAACCGAAGCGCCGGACGGCTACGCTTTCGAAAATCTCCGTCCTCTCTATTCGCTGCTGGATGAGGATTCCTTCTGGCTGGCCGGCCGCGCCGTGCAGATCGTTGATTGGGATCGAACCAGCCGATATTGTGGACGATGCGGGCATGAAACTGTAACCCAAACCGTCGACCGCTCCAAGATTTGCCCCCAATGCCGGCTGACCGACTATCCTCGCCTGTCACCGGCAATGATCGTGCGAGTGACAAGAAAGACAGATCAAGGGGCGGAAATTCTGTTAGCTCGGGCGCAACGGTTTCCGACCGCCATGTTCAGCGTGCTGGCCGGGTTTGTCGAACCGGGGGAAACGCTTGAAGAGTGTGTGGCGCGAGAGATCTGTGAAGAAGTTGACATCAAGGTTCGTAACATACGGTATTTTGGGAGTCAGCCCTGGCCATTTCCCCACTCGCTCATGATCGCCTTCACGGCCGAATATGAGTCAGGCGAGATCCGCGTCGATCCGATCGAAATCGCTGAAGCGGCATGGTTTACCCACCAGTCATTACCTGTCGTCCCTTCGCCGCCAAGCATTGCTCATGAACTGATTCAGGACTTTATTGCCAATTCAACCCGAAGCGAATAGTTGCGGGTTAGCTATTATTTACCAATCGGAATTCATCAGCTAAAATCTGATATACTCGCTAAATGGGTCGAGCGCTAAAAATCGACCACCTTTCTATAATTACCGTATTTTCGACCACAACCTGTCACATTGGGTCATTCCTTCCTGCCATAAATAGGCGGGGAAACGGAACCAGCCTGCACAGTCGTTGGGGAGGATTGATTGAAGAATATTCTTGTTACCGGTGGGGCGGGATTCATCGGATCCAATTTTGCCCATTACATGTTATCCCGTCATAACGACTACCATATCGTCGTCTATGACAAATTGACCTATGCCGGCAATCTCGATAACCTGCTGGATGCAAGCTCCAATCCCCGCTATTCATTTGTTCGCGGCGATATCTGTGATCAAGCAGCAGTAGAACGGGCCGTCAAGGAGCACGATATCGACACGATCGTGAATTTCGCGGCCGAAACTCACGTTGATCGTTCCATCATGGACCCCGACGCATTCATTCAGACCAGCGTATATGGGACCTACACCTTGCTGGAAGTTGCCAAGAGCCTCAGCCTGGAACGTTACCATCAAATCTCGACGGATGAGGTTTACGGACATATCCCGTTCGGCAAATCGAGCAAGGAAACCGACAAGGTAGACCCACGCAGCCCTTATGCCGCCAGCAAGGCCAGCGCGGATCTGCTCGTCAATGCCTACTTCATCACCTACGATCTCCCGGTCACCATCACGCGCGGATCGAACAATATCGGTCCTTATCAATACCCGGAGAAAGTCGTTCCTCTCTTCGCCACTAATGCTATAGACTCTCTTCCTCTGCCGGTCTATGGCGACGGACGGCAAATGCGGGAATATCAACACGTGGTGGATCATTGCGAGGCGATCGATCTGGTCCTCCATCGTGGGACTATCGGTGAGACCTACAACATCGGGACAGGCGTCGAGGTCGAGAATCTGGCAATGGTCGAGGTTTTGCTGGATACGCTCGGCCGCCCGCGTAGCCTGATTCGACATGTGGCCGATCGGCCGGGGCACGATCGCCGTTACAGCCTCGACATCAGCAAGATCACCGCGTTAGGCTGGGAGCCGGATCACACGCCGGAAGAAGCTATCATCGAAACCGCGCTCTGGTATAAAAATAACGAATGGTGGTGGCGGAAAATCAAGAGCGGCGAATTCCGCCAATACTATGAAGCCCAATATGGAGAGCGGTTGAGAGCCACCGCTCAATAAGGTTAATTACCAATAACTTTACAGGAGTATTTAACATGTCTGAGACCAAAAAAGAAGATCTGATGACAACCTCATCGAGCTTTGTCGACGGCACCAAAGGGGAGCTGATTTATCGCGGTTACGATATCCGCGATCTAGGCCCAAATGCCACCTTCGAAGAAGTTGTCTACCTTTTGTGGAACGACAAGTTACCCAATGAGAACGAACTGAACCGGTTCAAGGCCGCCCTGGAATCAAAACGAGCGCTACCTGAACCGCTACTCATTATCATGCGTGACTTTCCATGGGAGGCCCACCCGATGGCTGTGCTCCGCACGGCCGTCAGCGCGATGGGGCTGCTCGACCGCAATGCCGACAACATCACGACCGATGCTGCCCGCGAAAAGGCCCTATTGCTGACCGCAATTCTGCCGACGCTCGTCGCGGCCTGGGAACGCCTGCGCAATGGTCGCGATCCAATACCACCACGGCAAGGCCTGGGGCAGGCAGCCAATTTCCTGTACATGCTTGACGGCAAGGAGCCAAACCCCGACGCAGTCGCGGCACTCGATTCCTACCTCGTCTTATTGGCGGATCATGGTTTCAATGCCTCGACCTTTTCGGCTCGGGTCACTACCAGCACCGGCACCGATGTTTATTCAGCTATCACCAGCGCGATCGGCACACTGAAGGGGCCGGCGCATGGTGGCGCCACCCAGCGAGCCATGGAACAATTTATCGACGCTGCCCAACGAGGCGATGTCGAGCAATGGTTCCACGACGCGCGCGAATCCGGCAAGCGGATCATGGGCATTGGCCACCGCATCTACAAGGTTGAGGACCCGCGCGCACGCATCCTGCGGCCGTTGGCCCAAAAGTTGGCCGAGAGCAGTGGCACGGGCAAGTGGTTCGACATTGCCCGAGAGATTGAGCAACTGGCCCGCAAGGACGACTACTTCATCGAGCGCGACCTGTATGCCAACGTCGACTATTACTCGGCCGTTGTGTTGTACACAATCGGCTTGCCCGTCGATACCTTTACGCCCATTTTCGCCATGAGCCGCATCGCGGGTTGGTGCTCGCAGGTGCTGGAACAACTGGCCGATAATCGCCTGATCCGCCCGAAAGAGGGCTATGTCGGCGAGCGAGGCCGCCAGTACGTGGCTCTTGCCGACCGCTAGATTATTAGCCGGAGTATAAATACTGCGGCAGATAGCAAAATCAAAAGGATATGAGAACCGGCCTGTAGCATACTCAATTGCCAGGCCGGTTTTTATAATTGCGAATATGCACAAGAATATATTAGCTCTTTTCCTGGTGGCGGGGTTCCTATTGGCTGGGTGTGGGGCGAAGGAGTCTTTGCCTGCTCCGACTCAGGAGCCAACGACAGTTGCCCAGCCGACGACGTTGCCCTCCCCTGTTGTCACCGTCGAAACAAATGTCACCTCACCGGCTGAAGCTCCAAAGCCGACTGAAGTAGCGACAGAACCAGCGACTACGCCAACCAAAACAGCCACGGAAGAAGCGCCGGAGCCTACAGACATTCCTGCACGTCCCGTCTCCGCGATCAGCCTGGAACCTGTGATTACCGAAGGGCTGGAAATGGTTACCGGGATCACCCATGCATTCGACGAGCGATTGTTTGTGCTGGAGCAGGTCGGCCGTATCCGCATCATCGAGGATGGCCAACTCCTGGAACAGCCATTTCTCGACATTACCGACCGCGTCGGCTCATCTTCCAGCGAGCAGGGTCTCCTTGGATTGGCGTTCCATCCCGACTACGCGACGAATGGCGCGGTGATGCAGGGTCAGTTCTTCGTCAACTACACTGATTACAGCGGGAACACCCATATCTCGCGATTCAGGGTGATGATGGACGATCCCTATCGTGCCGATCCTCGCAGCGAGGTAGAATACCTCGCGCAAAAACAACCTTATCCGAATCACAATGGCGGAAGCCTGGCGTTCGGGCCGGATGGCTACCTTTATGCGGGACTCGGCGATGGCGGCAGCGCCAATGATCCCTTGCTCGCGGGTCAGGATCTATCGACCTTTCTGGGCAAAGTCTTGCGGCTGGATGTTGATTCCACGGCCAACGCCTACGCGATTCCCGCCGATAATCCTTTCCTGAACACGCCGGATGCACAGCCTGAAATCTGGGCGCTTGGCCTACGCAATCCCTGGCGATTTTCGTTCGATCGCGAGACGGGGGACTTCTACATCGCCGATGTGGGACAAAACATATGGGAAGAGGTTAACTTCCAGCCGGCCACCAGCCCGGGCGGCGAGAATTACGGCTGGAACATCATGGAAGGCAATCACTGCTTTGAAGCCGACACCTGCGACCAGACCGGCCTGACTCTACCCATATTTGACTACGATCATTCACAGGGTTGCTCAATCACAGGGGGGTATATCTATCGAGGACAGACGTATCCTGAACTTTGGGGCAACTACTTCGTCAGCGACTTTTGTTCGGGAGTTATTTGGCGCCTGTTTCCCCAAGGTGATGGCTGGCTGGCAGATGCCATCCTGGATTCGGACCTCATTATTTCCACGTTCGGTGAAGATGTAAATGGTGAACTGTACGTGGCCAATTATGCGAATGGGGCAATCTATCACATCACCCCGTCCGAATAAGCCAGGGAGCAGCACCCCACCTACTCAATAGATGCCCGAAGAACGCCAATTTCGGGCATTTATCATTTTTTCTATACGGTCGATAAGCGGACCAGGACGCGGCCGTTCTCTTCCTTCACCTCAAATCGCCTCAGGCGATAGACCTCATCTTCCGGCCAGACGATCCGGCCGGTGCGAATATCGAAGCAATAATCATGCTCATGGCAGCATATTTGCCAGCTGCGCAGGCTGCCCTTGCTCAGATCGGCCGCAGCATGAGGACATATCGTATCGATGGCATAGACTCGCTCGGCATGACGAGTCAGGATAATCTTCCGCTTCTGAACCTCGACCGTCAACATCTGCCCTTCCCGAACACTTTCAGTGCCGGCGACATCTATAAATTCGTCATCGGTCTGAGTCCTGTCTCGCTTGAAAAATGACATGATCGAATCCCTCGGCCGCTAACATCACCGGCCAACCCTGGATTATGCTGAATCAAATGCGCATCAACAAGCCTGAGTTCTGCGACATTGCCCTATTACAGACCCAACGGTCTGGGTTTTGGACAGTTTACGGAGACAGCATATATAATCTCGCTCACTATGACGGTCACAGAAGTAAGAGCATTTCCAGTCAGTTCCACAGTCGTGATGCGCAGCACCCTGTTTGCCCTGGCCAATATGGGGGCAACATTGCAGACCTACAATGAAGAGAGTGGCGTTATCGTCGCCACCGTTTCCAAATGGATGGGCCTGCAAAAACAAGAGGTCGTGGCACGCGTACGGACGTTCGAAGGCACAAGCCAACTGGAGCTGGACGCACCCGATTTCGACAAAGCTCGCGAGCTTCTGCAATTGATCGCTTCCTATGTGCGTGATGGTGGTCGGGTTCAGGCTAATGCCACCATGCAGTGGGTCGATCTCCAGCGAATGCAAGCGAGTAAAGCCAAACGGCAGGAGATGAGCAACAAAGCTCGGCGACTCTTGACCGGCAGCGCGACGACGTCACTTCCTGCCGTCGTGGAAGAAGGTCCCTCGGCTCTTGTGGCCACGGATGACCCGGCACAGCCTGTTGGGCCATCGATGGACGCGCCAATTGCCATTCCCGATAACCCCGGCGTTCTTGTCAAGAATCGTCAAAATATGCTGCTGGAATTAAAAGTGGATCCCGAAGTCTTCACAGATCGCTCGGGGTTTGTGACAATGTGCAACGTCTGCTATGCGCCAACGTTGCGCGGCAGTGCTTTTTGCCCCAATTGCGGCCGCCCGCTCACGCTTGAGGCTGTTCAGCCGGAAATGCGCGAAAAAGCCGGCAAGTCGGCCAACTCAAGCCTCACCTATGGCCTGATCGGATTGGCACTTAATGCAGTTCCGCTGTTGGTATTAGTATTGCCCGCACTTCTGTCGCAAGGTGAGGCGAGTCTGCTCGATAGCATCCGGGCAACCTTGACGCCCTTGACCATCGCCCTGGCAGTCGTATTGGGCATTCTGCCGGCAATGCTCCTGGGATTTGCGGCCTTGCGCCAGGGCCAGCGAGCTTCCTGGTACCTCAACCTTCCCGCTGTTCTGGAACAAAGCGGCCGCGGCAAAGCCGGGTTTGGTGGCGCGCTCGGCTGGTTGAGTATCTATCTTGGGATCGGCTGGATCCTGCTCATTATCATCGCCCTTCTCTGAGTTAACGTCTGATCAGCGTCGGCCGCCCACGTGTCGTCGGGCTTGAGTCGTCGGGGTACAATTTAATCAATGCTGACGAATCAACTATCTACGAATGGGGATGCTCCCAATCCAACTCAATTCACTTCCGTCAATTACGGCGGGCAAGCGGTCATCGAAGGCGTCATGATGCGCGGATCTCGCGCGCTATCCGTCGCCGTGCGCGATCCGCAGGGTAACATCGTAGTCCATACGGAACCTCTCGATCCGCGAATCTACGGCGGCCGTCTGGCGAAGATTCCATTCTTGCGCGGCCTGACCTTGCTCTGGGACGCGCTCGGTCTGGGAATCAAGAGCCTGCTCTTCGCGGCCGAAGTTGCCCTGCAAGAAGAGGCCGGAAAAGACGCCGACGGGAAACCGGAGAAAGTCTTCGAAGGCCCGGTTCAATGGACTCTCGTCGTGTTCTCGCTGACCCTCTCCATCCTGCTATTCTTCGTCTTGCCGACATTTCTGGCGCATCTGATCGAGCGTCTCGCAGGCCTGGAAAACTCCCCTGTGATTGTGAACTTCATCGAAGGGGCCATCCGCCTGATACTTCTAATCGGCTACATCTGGGCGATCGGATTGATGAGTGATGTAAAAAGGCTATATGGCTATCATGGGGCCGAGCACAAGACCATCAACGCCTACGAAGCCGGCGCGGAGCTGACCCCGGCTTCAGTCGCTCGGTTTCCCCTCGAGCACCCACGCTGCGGCACGGCGTTCTTGCTAAGCGTGGTGGTGATCTCGATTCTGGTCTACAGCCTCCTCCCGCCGCTGGATCTTCTGCCGCGCATCCTGTCCCGACTAATCTTGCTGCCGGTTATCGCTGGAATCGCCTACGAATTCCTGAAGTTCACGGCCACACATCAGGGTAATGCGCTGATCCGCCTTATCACGAAACCCAATCTGGCTCTGCAACATCTGACCACCCGTGAACCGGACATAGATATGCTGGCTGTAGCCATCGCCGCTTTTGAAAATGTACTCGACTACGAGCACAATCAGGCGGCCGTCCAGCTGGGTGACACGATCTTGTCACCTGTTTCGGCTCCCACAGAAGCCTGATCTCCATAACAGCCTGGTAACGTTGTCCATGTCATCGTCCCCTGCTCTATTTCTGCGCCCGATAACGGTCACCGTGCCGGCAACGAGCGCGAACCTTGGGCCAGGTTTCGATTGCCTGGGGCTTGCCCTGGAACTCAGGAATGAGCTGACCCTCCTTGCCACTGGGCCGGTTCTTGAATATGGTGCCGGTGAAACCCACTACACCATACAGGTCGGCGGCGTCGATGAGGAAAAGGTGCCCGCCAACAAACAAAACCTGGCCATTGAAGCGACCGAGTTGCTGTTTGCACGAATCGGCTATCGGCCCACGCGATTGACTATGCGGATGGTCAACGGCATTCCGGTCGGCAGCGGCCTGGGAAGCAGCTCGTCGGCAATCATCGCCGGATTACTGGGGGCAAACGCTATTTTCGACCACGCGATCCCCCGCAATGAACTCCTGCGCATGGCCGTGGACATCGAAGGACACCCCGACAATGTGGCTCCGGCCTTGCTGGGTGGATTGGTTCTTGGCGTTCTGCCGGATACCGAAAGCGGCCCCGATGAACTCATCGTCAGACAGTGGGACCCGCCCAACCTGTCGGCCGTCGTCGTGTTGCCGGACTTCAAATTGCTCACAAGCGAAGCCAGAGCCGTGCTGCCTCCGACTGTCTCGCGTGGGGACGCAATTTTCAACACCAGCCGGTTAGGGCTCCTCATACATGCGCTAACGGCACCCGAGTTCTCCCTCCTGAAACCGGCCATGAGCGACCGTCTGCACCAGCACTTCAGGCTCCGACTCATCCCTGGCGCGGTCGATGCTTACCACGCCGCCTATGAGGCCGGCGCACTGGGCGTCGCCCTGAGCGGGGCCGGGCCGAGTCTGCTCGCTTTTTGCGACAACCATCAGGTTGTCATCAGCGAAGCGATGCAAAGCGCCTTCACCGCGGCCGGATTGGCCAGCAGGACGTGGGGGCTTAAACCGACAGCGCAAGGGGCATGTGTGTTTCGCGATGGAGAATGATCCTGGCCGCGCCCATCTCTCCTGAAAGGCCCGCACTTGCTAAGAGTCGCCATTGTCTGATTAATTTGCTAAACTTTTCATAACCTCAACTGGGAAAAGCCAAACTGCGGTTTACCACCGTTTTGAAGGAGAAATCAATGGAAAAGGCGACGTTACTGGAATGGTACCGGGAAATGGTGCTAGTTCGTCGGTTTGAACAAAAATGTGCTGAACTTTACCAAATGGGAAAGATCGGCGGATTCCTGCATCTCTATATTGGCCAGGAAGCCGTGGCCGTCGGCTCGATTGGCGCGCGCCGCAAACAGGATCATGTGATCACTGCCTACCGCGATCATGCCCATGCGTTGGTCGTTGGCTCCGACCCCAAAGCCCTGATGGCTGAGTTGTTAGGCAAGGCGACCGGGGTGAGCAAGGGCAAGGGCGGCTCGATGCACATGGCCGACGTCGCCCATAACTACTGGGGCGGCTATGGCATCGTCGGCGGTCATGTCCCGCTGGGGACGGGAATAGCATTGGCTGAACAATACAAAGGCACAGATGCAGTCGTTCTATGCTACATGGGCGACGGCTCGACCAACATCGGTTATTTCCACGAAGCCCTGAATATGGCCGGCGTGTGGGAGCTGCCCATTATCTACATCGTTGAAAACAATCAATACGGGATGGGGACATCGGTCGATCGCGCGTCGGCCGTGCCGGATATGTCGACCAAGGCGCTGGCCTACGGTATGGAACCCAAAAAGGTCGACGGCATGAATGTGATTGAGGTCTACGACGCGACCAAAGCGGCCATTGATGCTATCCACCAGGGCAAGGGGCCGCAATTCCTGGAGATCATTACTTATCGCTTCGAAGGCCACAGCATGGGCGATCCGCTTCGCTATCGTACAAAGAGCGAAGTCGAGAAATGGCGCGAAGATGATCCCATCGGCGTCCTGGAACGCATCATCTATGAGAAAAAGGCGGCTACAAAGGGCAAGCTGGAAAAGATCGACGCCGAGGTGGATGAGGTAATCGATGAAGCCGTTGAATTCGCCGAGAAATCACCTTTTCCCGATCCGGAAGCACTCTATGAAGATGTTTATGTCGATCGCAAAGTCGAGCGGCAATAATGCGAGCGTAGCAAAAGAGGTACCAGCATGGCAATGATCACGATGCGTCAGGCGATTACCGACGCCTTGCGCGAAGAAATGCAACGCGATGAACGGGTGTTCATCATGGGCGAAGAAGTTGGAATATGGGGTGGAACCTATGCGGTTACACGTGGGTTCTACGATGAATTTGGCGCTCGACGTGTGCGCGACACACCTATTTCCGAGATGGCTATTGGTGGCGTGGCGAATGGCGCGGCCATGAATGGTCTGCGGCCGGTGGCGGAATTTATGACCATCAATTTCGCTTTTCTGGCTCTGGATCAAATGATCAATCACGCCGCCAAAGTTCATTATATGTTCGGCGGTCAGATTAAATGCCCGGTCGTTTACCGCGCTCCGGGCGGCGGCGGCCGCCAGCTGGGCGCAACCCACAGCCACACGCCGGATGTCATCTTCGCCCATTTTCCCGGCTTCACGGTCGTCTCACCGAGCACGCCTTATGATGCCAAGGGCCTGTTGAAGGCTGCCATTCGCAGCGATGATCCGGTGCTGTTCATTGAACACCACACTCTCTATCAAATTCGTGGCGAAGTGCCCGAAGGAGACTATGTAGTCCCGATCGGCGTCTCCGACGTGAAACGCGAAGGCAGCGATGTCACTATCGTAGCCTATGCCCAGGGCCTGCAGGTCGCACTCGAAGCCGCGAACCAGCTTGCCAAAGAAGGCATCGAGGCAGAGGTCATCGATTTGCGTTCGTTGCGGCCGTTGGATATGGGCCCTGTCCTTGAATCATTCCGCAAGACCTTCCGGGCGGTCATTGTCGAAGAGGGTCATCGAACTTACGGCGTGGGGGCCGAGATCGCCGCACGCCTGCAGGAAGAGGCGTTCGACTATATGGACGCGCCAATCAAACGCGTTGCCCAATTCGAAGTGCCGCTCCCCTATTCCCGTGAACTGGAACAATCGGCGCTCATTAACAAAGATCGCGTCATTGCGGCGGTGAAGGAGATACTCTAATGGCCGATTATATCGTCATGCCCAAACTGGGCTTTGATATGCGCGAAGGCGTCCTGAACAGATGGCTAAAAGGGGTTGGCGATCCGGTCAGCAAAGGTGAGATCGTTGCCGAGATCGAATCGGATAAAGCCACGCTCGAACTTGAATCACATGTGGCGGGCACATTGCTCCATCTGTTGCACGAGGCGGGAGACGTTGTGCCTGTTGGGGCGAATATGGCCATCGTCGGCCAACAAGGTGAAGACATTTCCGGGCTTGCCGGCGGCAATGGCTCTCAGGCAGCGGCCGTCGCAGCAGCGCCGGTAGCAGCCGAAGAAGTGACGAAGCAAGCACCAAGTGAAGTTTCCGTCTCCGCACCATCCACTACCGAAGTCGCCACAAACGACGCCAAGCCGGATGAATCTTACCCTGGTGGGGTAAAAGCCACGCCTGTGGCCCGCCGCCTGGCAGGGGAAAAGCAGATCAATCTGCTCCAGGTAAAGGGAAGTGGGCCGGACGGACGAGTAACCAAGGCCGATGTCGAGGCATTCGTGGCCGCGCCACAACCCAAACCCGTCGCTACCCCCGTGCAAGTTCCAACAGCCTCGCCGGTGGAAATCGGCCCGGAGAGCGAAGCTATCGCCCTGACACGTTTGCGCCAGGCCATCGGCCGTCGCATGACGGAAAGCAAGACGACGGTGCCCCACTTCTATGTGACGACGGAGATCGACATGGAAGCGGCTCTTGATTTGCGCAAACAGATCAACGCCACGCTGCCCGATGACGCCAAGGTATCAGTCAATGACATCATCGTGAAGGCTGCGGCCCTGGCTGTACGGGATTTCCCTAACCTGAATGCCGAGCTATCGGGTGACAAGATAGTGCGTCACAAGCGGATCAACATCGGTTCGGCCGTGGCCGTCGAAGGCGGGTTGACAACCATCGTCCAGAAAGACACTGACACATCCACCCTCTCGAAGGTCGCCAAAGACAATCGCGAGATGATCGCCCGCGCGCGCGATGGAAAGGTGCGGCCTGATGATGTCGAGGGTGGCACGTTTACCGTCAGCAATCTGGGCGTCTATGAAGTCGATCATTTCATCGCCATTATCAACCCGCCCGAAGCCGCTATCCTGGCGATTGGGTCGGCCCGGAAGGTGCCGGTCGTAAAAGATGGCCAATTGGCCATCGGTACACGCATGAAAGCCACAATATCGGCCGACCATCGCGTGACCGATGGCGCGGAAGCAGCTCAATATATGCAACGCTTCAAACAATTGCTGGAAAACCCGTTACGATTGCTGGTGTAAAAATTGTGCCCCAATAACTGACGAGTTCGGTGTGTTAGGTTATACTGATAGGCAAAATCCTGGACAAAGAAGGGGTAGAAGTTTATGGCCCTGATCCTTGTGATCGATGACGATGATCTCGTCTCGCGAACATTACAGCGCGCATTGAAGATGTATGACTATCAGGTGATGACCGCCAATAGCGGCATCGAAGGCTTGCAGTTGGCTCGACGCCACCGGCCTGACCTGTTTATCCTGGATATCATGATGCCTGGCGTCGACGGGTATCAGGTTTGCCGACAGATTCGCGGCGATCCATTGCTCCAGGATGTGCCTGTCCTTTTCCTGACCGCCAAAGCGAAAGATGAGGACAAGATCGAAGGCTTCCGCGCAGGGGGCGACGATTATCTCGTCAAGCCGTTCAATATGCAGGAGCTTGAGCTGCGCGTCAAAGCGATCCTGCGACGCATTGGCCCCGAAAAGATTGAGGATAATACAATCAATGAGGTGGTCGTCGGCAACGTTGTTCTCGATTGCCGCACGTTCAAGGTGACGACGCCATACCAGACCATCTTGCTGACAAACGTTCAGTTCGACCTGCTCTACCATCTGATGAGCAACGCCGATCAGGTGTTTAACAGTCAGCAACTTCTGCAAGACGTGTGGGACTACCCGCGAGATACGGGCAGTCCCGAGCTTGTGCGTGCCCACATCAAGAATTTGCGCGAAAAGATCGAGCCTCGTCCCGCCGATCCAATGTACATCAAGACGATACAGGGACACGGGTACTCCTTCTCTTCTGAGGAAACGCGTGGATAAGACTATCGGCACTGAGGTAGAGGAGCGGCTCATTGGGCCTTCTGCTCAGAAGCGGGCGGATAACGGCACAGGAGGAACTGCGACCGGACTCCCAAAAGGGCGTCCAGCCGGGGGTGCTTCTCCTGTGTCGATGTCGTCCCAGTCGACCGCTCGTATCCTCGTAGTCGATGACGAAATTGAAATCGCCGATTCCCTGGCCGAATTCCTCATCCGCAAGGAAGGTTTCCAGGTCGATATCGTCCATGATGGCCAGGAAGCGATCGCGTTTCTCGAGAAGTCAATCGGCGGATTGGCCGAGATTGATCTGGTACTTCTCGATATGCGGATGCCCGGCATATCGGGCCTTGAGGTGCTCGATTGGATTCGCGGCCATCCCGATCTGCGCTATACCCGCGTCGTTCTATTAACGGCCGCAGCCAGCAACGACGAAAAGGTGCAAGCTCTCTCTGCGGGGGCCGACGACTACATCACCAAACCCTATTACATGCAGGAGTTGTTGGCGCGGGTGAAGACGATCTTGCGCACCCAGCAGCTCGAGAAACAACTCCACCAGCAAAGCCGGCAGCTTGCCGAACTCAACCGCATTAGTCAAGCTGTCGCCGCGACCCTCGAAACCGGCCAGGTATACGCCACCGCTATTCGCGGCGTGGATGCCATCCTGCAAGTGGAGATGGCGGCCGTCTTGATCGGTGAAGGCGGTCGATTGCATTGCCAGCATGTCCGCCACTACAAGGGAGCAATTCCTTCGCACATCTTCCCCTCAACCGAAAAAGGAGCCGGCGTTCTGGGGCGCGCCTGGAGCGACCAGGTCACTCTATGCCTGAACAATGTCGCTGAGGATGAGCAATATGATCCCACGCGCGACTCCCCGATTGGCATTCCCGTGCGCTCCATGTTGGCTACGCCGTTGGCCGTGCGCGGCCGATCGGTTGGCGTGCTGGCCGCGTATAACAAGCGTTCAGGAGAGTTCACCGATGTCGACATCGACCTCTTCTCTTCGCTTGCAAGCTCCGTCAGCGAAGCAATCGAAAATGCATGGTTGTTCCAGCGCGTGCGGCTGCGGCATCAGGAGTTGTTCGAGGGGCGCAACACATTACAGGCTCTGATCGACGGCATTCCGAACCCTATCTATACGATCAATGATGAATGGAAACTCGTCGTCATCAATAAGGCGAAGGCTGACGAGTTGGGTTCCACACCTGAATCATTCACGGGGCGCACGTGTTTCCGGGTCTTTTATAACCGGCAAAAACCGTGTGACCATTGCAAAGTCGCATTCACCCTGAACGACAAAACCGAACAACATTGGCCCGTCCGCTGGCAAGGAGAGGACCATCTCCCCAGGGAGTGGGAAGTCAGCGCCTATCCGATACCGGGCAAACAAGCCAGTTCGGCGCGCGCTGTCGTCGTCTGGCAAGACAAGACCGAAGAACGACGTCTCGAGAATTCCCTGATGCAAGCCGGGAAGCTGGCAGCTATTGGACAATTGGCGGCCGGCGTCGCCCACGAAATCAACAACCCCCTGACGGCCATCAACGCCAATGCTCAAATGCTGAAGATGGTTATGCCGGTGGAAGACGAAAATTTTGAATCAGTGGACCTTATCGTGCGGGCAGGCGAGCGGGCGGCTCAGGTTGTACGCGGTCTATTGGATTTTGCTCGCCAGGAACAATATTCATTCACCACGGGGGATCTTGGTAAATCGATCCAGGAAGCCCTTGCCCTTGTCAACTATCAATTGCAATCATCGAAAATTACCGTCAATCGCGATATCGATGCTTCCTTGCCGCAGATGGTTGCCAGTTGGGAACATCTCAAGAGCGTCTGGCTCAATCTGTTGCTGAACGCCCGCGACGCGCTACTCCATACCAATGACAACCGACGGCTGGACGTGATCGCTCGCCCTCTCAAGGACGGCCAGTCCGTTCAGGTGTTACTTCGCGATAACGGCAAAGGCATGAACTCGGCCGAGTCGCTGCACATCTTCGAGCCATTCTATACCACCAAAGGACCGGGCCAGGGCACAGGGCTGGGGTTGGCAACCTGCCATCGAATTGTGGAACAACATGGCGGGGAGATCACCGTGTCCAGCGCATTAGGCGAGGGAACGACCTTTTTCATCACCCTGCCCGTGCATCGTCCTGACGCCGGCGCCTCCGGATTCTATATCAAATAAGCTCTCACCCGATACAAGATTTCTATCCTGCCCAACACGCATTCATCATGGCTACCTCCACACATGAGCCATCCCCGTCCATATCACGAGCCGAGAAAATAATGCGCACCGATTCGCCTCCTGCGGGTATAAATATTGGGGATGTGCTGCGATTGGCTTTGCCGATCGATACAACCCTGATTGGCGGCAGCGCAGAGGCCAGGCGATTCGTCAATTGGGTCGTCATACTGGCAAGTTGGGAGGACCTGGAATCACAAATCGACCCCCATGATCTTGTGATCGTGCCGCCCAATCTCTCTGAAGTCCCGGATTCAGGCAAACTCACCACAGCACTCGAAGTATTAGCCAATCTACCCATAGCCGGGCTGGTTTGTTTTAGCAATGAACTTGCGCACCGGGCCGAAGCCCACAACCTCACCGTGCTGATCGCGCCGGAAAATGCATCAGTTCGAGAAATACATCACAACGTCTCCGTCCTGCTTCTCGACCGGCAAACAGCCACGAGCGAACGGGCGATTCAGCTCTATCGCCAGCTATCCGCCATGTCTCGCGAGGGTCAAGGCCTGGCGGCCATGACGGAGGTGATGAGCAAGCTAACCGGCAATATCGTCGTCGTCCAGGATAAGCGACTTGAGATTCAGGCCATTAGTTGGCCGAGCAATACTATCGTCAACCGCGAAGCACTCGTTGAGGCGCTGCAACAGAGAGATGCGCTGCCTCCTGTCCTGAGGAACCGCAAGGCGGCCGCCAAATCGCGACAAAGCATCTGGCAACAATTACTCCCACTCGGCGATTCATCTGTTCATCTGGGGCGATTGCTTAGCCCGATCATCTCCGGTGATCGAGCGCGTGGTTACCTATCGGTCATTGGCCCAGTGGCGGAACTCGATATGTTCGACAGTTTAACCGTCGAGCACGGCGCGGCCGCCTGCGCGCTGGAGATGGCCAAAGCCAAGGCTGTTAACGAAGCCAAGAAATCGTTGCGCGGTGATTTTCTTGAGGGATTGCTGGCCGGTTCGCTGCCACGCAAGGAAATTGAGCGGCTTGAGGGGCGACTGGATCATAACACGTCCGAGCCGCACGCCGTCATGGTCGCCGGCTGGATTGGAGCCAATAAGCTCAGCTTGCGACGACTTGAGACTTCAACCCATTGGGTTCTTTCCAACCATCCACGACCGGCTTTGGTTCATATCTACGGCAATCAGTATCTCGTGATCTTTCAGGCCTTGAAGAACCCGGAGGACATGGACAGTGCCCATCAACTCGGTCGCCGCATCCGCGAACAAATCGAGATGGAATACCCGGAAGCCACACTGATTGGCGGCATCAGTGGCCCGGCCAAAACGCTCTCCGAGTGGCCGGCAGCGTATGATCAGGCTCTGCAAGCCATGCAGTTGGGCGAACGTCTTAAGTTGACCAACCAGTTCGTTGAGTTCGACAGCCTGGGCATTTACCGGTTGCTCTATACCCTGGAAGAACAACCTGAAGTTCGCGAATTCGCGGACGAAATCATGCAGCCGTTAATCGAATATGACAATCAGAATCGGGGAAGCCTTGTCAAAACGGTCGAAGCGTATTTCGATCATCATGGCAATATCAGTCAGACGGCCGAATCGCTCTTCGTCCATCGGAACACCCTGCTCTATCGGATGGAGCGGATTGAAGAGCTGACGGGGCTCAATCTCGACCATGCCAATATGCGACTTGCCCTTCATCTTTCGTTGAAGTTGTGGCAATTGCGACCTGATAGCGATCAGCCATCCGCCTGATGCCTGCATTTGTGAATAGTGTACAAAATAATCACGCTCCAATTCTGCCACTATAACCGTATGATCCGGCTCTTGCCTGCTATATACTCTTCGAAGGCTTGCGCTAGAGTGCGCGGTTCAGTGGGAAATAGTGGGAACTGAAGGGAACGACTTTCACAAGAGGTCGTTCCCTTTGGTTTTTGGCTGCTTTGCGTTCGATTATCCAGGCGAGCATTTGGTCAATTTGCACAAAATATCGGCCTCATGTTTTGTCTATTTATACATAGCCCCAATTTGGGACCTGACCTTATACTTCAGGAAATCAAGCCATCAATGGCAAAGAAATGATACCTTACATCCAGAACGTACTCGTCCTCGACCTTATTGGCCTTATCCTTATTATTAATAAGGATACGTCGCATGTTGGGTAGAGGTTAAAGAGCACGAACCGGGAACACAAATAAAGCTCAAACGAAAACCGCCCAACAGGGCGGTTTTTTGTTTAGTATTTTTCATTGAGGAGAAGAAAATGAGCGAACTAAAGACCGGCGGGCAGATCATATGGGAGAGCCTGATTCACGAGGGAGTCGATGTCGTCTTCGGCCTGCCGGGTGGCGCGATTCTCCCGACCTATGATGATCTGTATAAGTACGATTATCCGATCCACCATGTGCTTGTGACTCACGAGCAGGGCGCGGCGCACATGGCCGACGGATATGCCCGGGCCACCGGCAAGACAGGTGTATGCATTGCCACTTCAGGCCCAGGCGCGACCAATTTGATCACCGGACTTGCCACGGCGTATATGGATTCAACCCCGGTCGTAGCAATCACCGGGCAAGTATCCACCGCCCTGCTGGGCAAGGACGGCTTCCAGGAAGCGGATATCCGCGCCATCAGCATGCCCGTGACCAAACACAATTATCTGATCACCGACATCAAGGACCTGCCTGCCGCCTTGAAGGAAGCCTTCTACATCGCCCGCACCGGACGGCCCGGCCCCGTCCTCGTCGATATCTGCAAGGATGTGCAGCAGGCCACGATGGAGTTCACCTATCCAACCGAGGTCTACCTTCCCGGCTATCGGCCAAACATCCTCGCGCCGGATCCAGGAGTCATCGATCGCGTTGCCCGGCTGATCAACGAAGCCCAGCGCCCCGTCATCGTCGCCGGCCAGGGAGTTTCGATGGCTCGCGCCGAGGCCGAACTGCGGCAACTCGCTGAAAAGGCCAACATCCCGGTTGCCACAAGCTTGCTGGGGATCGGGGCGATACCCGCTACCCATCCCCTGTCGATCAGTTGGGGCGGCATGCATGGTGAAGCGTATTGCAACTACGCCTTGCAGGAGTGCGACGTCATGTTCGCCATCGGGGCGCGCCTCGACGATCGCCTAACGGGAGCCTTCAGCACGTTCGCCCCCAAGGCCCGGATCATCCATGTCGATCTGGACCCGGCCGAAATGGGCAAGAACCTGACGATTGATACGCCTGTCGTCGCCGACGCGCTGATGACATTGCGCGCCCTCCTGCCCAAGGTAGAGCCAAACGAGCATCCCGCCTGGCTGGGGCAGATCAACGAATGGCGTTCAGAGTCTGTCGAACGGGACATTCTGACCCAGGAGACCGACGAACTGGTCGCCCCATATGTCATGCGTCAATTGTGGTATGCCACCAATCAGGGGGACGCCACCATCATCACCGATGTAGGGCAGCACCAGATGTGGGAGGCCCAGTACTTCAACCACACCAAGCCGCGCAGTTTGCTGACTTCAGGCGGTTTGGGGACTATGGGATATTCCTTGCCTGCGGCGATCGGCGCGCAAATCGGCAACCCCCAGGAAGAGATGTGGGTTGTTGCCGGAGATGGCGGCTTTCAGATGACCATGATCGAGCTTTCGACTATCATGCAGGAACGACTGCCTATCAAGATCGCCATCATCAACAATGGCTATTTGGGCATGGTGCGTCAATGGCAGGACGTTTTCTATAACAAGCGTTATGTGGGAACGCCTTTGTACAATCCCGACTTTGTGAAGATCGCCGAAGCCTACGGGATTCCTGCCCGCGCCGTCACCAGCAAGGAAGATGTCTATCAGGCCATTCGCGATGCCCAGGAAACCGACGGCCCATATCTGCTGGACTTCCAGGTTGAGGAATTCACCAACGTCTATCCAATGGTCGCGCCGGGCAAGAGCAATGCGGACATGATCCGTCGTGGCCGGCCGGTTGAAAACTAGGGAGCTAATTATCATGTCCGATCTACAAATTCGACGTCATACCATAATCGCGTGGCTGGAAGACAAGCCCAGCGTCCTGAACCGCGTGACCGGCTTGTTTAGCCGGCGGAACTTCAATATTGAGAGCCTCAATGTTGGCCACACCGAAACGGCAGGCATTAGCCGCATGACCTTCGTCGCCCGCGGCACCGAACGAGATCTTCAGCAGATCACGACGCAACTCGACAAGTTGATCAATGTCGTCCATATCGAGGATGTCACCAATGAGCCGGCTGTCGTCCGCGAGATGGCCTTCGTCAAGGTCAGGACGACAAGCCAAACACGCGGCGAAGTGATGCAGCTGGTCGAAATATACCGCGCCAGCATCGTCGACGTGGATATGTCCTCGGTGATCATTCAGATCGTCGCCCCGGAAGACCGCGTCAATTCGATGATCGGATTGCTGGAAAACTTCGGAATCGAGGAGATGGTTCGCACCGGACGAGTCGCCATGGTACGAGGTAGTTCTTCCCATGGTCACAGTCACAACGCAAGCGAGTGGACAACCGCGCCTTCTGCCACCGTTCCGGTCGTAGCAGAGCGAAACGGTCACAGAGATTAAATTTAGACATTTGAAGCCGGGAATCGCACAGAGGAGACCCGGTTTCTTTCTTGAAATCAAATCAGGGAGTTATCACGTTGGCTACAGTTTATTACGATCAAGACGCCGATCTGTCCGTCATTCAAAACAAGAAGATCGCCATCATCGGCTATGGCAGCCAGGGCCATGCTCATGCTCTTAATCTGCGCGACTCCGGAATGGATGTGCGCGTTGGCCTTTACGAAGGCAGTCCATCATGGGCCAAGGCTGAGGCTCAGGGCCTGGTTGTGAAATCATCGGCCAAAGCGGCAGCCGAGGCTGATATCATCATGATCCTCGCCCCGGACACCTCCCAGGCCAGGATTTATCGCGAGGCTATTGCGCCTCATCTGTCACCAGGGAAAACCCTGATGTTTGGCCACGGGTTCAACATTCGCTATGCGCAGATTGTCCCACCGGCAGGCGTAGATGTGAGCCTGGTCGCGCCGAAGTCGCCGGGCCACCGTGTGCGTGAGTTGTACGTCGATGGCGTGGGGACGCCCGGCCTGATGGCAGTCCATCAGGATGCTACCGGTAACGCCGCAGCCACTGCCCTGGCCTACGCCAAAGGCATCGGCTGCACGCGCGCCGGCGTCATCGAGACCACATTCACGGAAGAGACGGAGACCGATCTGTTCGGCGAGCAGGTCATCTTGTGTGGCGGTGTCAGCCATCTGATCGAGTCGGCATTCAATACGCTGGTTGAGGCAGGCTATCAACCGGAAATTGCTTACTTCGAATGTTTGCACGAGTTGAAGCTGATCGTAGACCTGATCTATCAGGGTGGCCTCAATTACATGCGCTATAGCGTCAGCGACACGGCCGAACACGGTGATTATTCGGCGGGGCCGCGAATCGTCACAGATCAGACCCGGAAAGCCATGAAGGAAATCCTGGCCGATATCCAGTCCGGAGCCTACGCCGAAGGGTGGATCGATGAAAACGCCCAGGGCCGTCCCTGGTTCAATCAGCGCCGCGAGGAAGCCCGCAATGGCCAGGTTGAACAAGTCGGCCGCGAACTGCGCAAGATGATGCCCTGGCTGAACGCCAAAGAGGTCTAAGTATCGACGACAAGCGTGGGGGTGTGGAGCTTTGATAGCAGGCCTCGCCCCCTACCGGATCATAAAGGTGTGTACATGACCCAACAAATGCCAACGACCGATTCCATCCTGATTTTCGACACCACTTTGCGTGATGGTGAACAATCCCCCGGCGCGACGCTTAACGTAGAGGAAAAACTGGAAATCGCGCGACAGTTGTCTCGACTTGGCGTCGATATCTGCGAAGCCGGGTTCCCAATTGCTTCGCCCGGTGACTTCGAGGCGGTTCGTCGAATTGCCGAAGAGGTCGGCTCGCTGGTGGAGGGGCGTAAGGATGGGCGGCCGATGGTCATCGCGGGACTGGCACGCGCAAACAAGGAAGACATCAGCCGCGCGTATGACGCGGTTAAGGCGGCGCCCCGACACCGTATCCATACCTTCCTGGCGACAAGCGACATTCATCTGAAGCACAAGCTTCGCATTGATCGAGAAGAATGCATCGATCAGGTCATCAAGGCTGTTTCGTTCGCTCGTTCGCTGTGTGACGACGTGGAGTTCTCGCCGGAAGACGCCGGGCGTTCGGACCCGGAGTTTCTCGTCCAGGTCCTCGGCGAGGCCATTAAGGCCGGCGCAACCACGCTCAACATCCCCGACACGGTAGGCTACACAACGCCTGATGAGTTCGGCAATCTCATCCATTATCTTATCCGCAACACACCGGGATCGGACAAGGTAGTCTGGTCGGTCCATTGCCACAACGATCTGGGATTGGCGACCGCCAATACGCTGGCCGGTATTCAGGCGGGCGCGCGCCAGGCGGAAGTCACCCTCAACGGCATCGGCGAGCGGGCAGGCAACACAGCCCTGGAAGAGGTGGTCATGGCCCTCACCACCCGGCCGCAGAACTTCAACCTGACCACCAACATCGACACGACCCAAATCGCGCGCACGAGCCACATGGTCAGCACCTATACCGGCATGGTCATCCAACCCAATAAAGCCATCGTCGGCGCCAACGCCTTCGCCCACGAGGCGGGAATCCACCAGGACGGGATGCTGAAAAACCACCAGACCTATGAGATCATGCGGCCGGAAGTCGTTGGCCTCAACACCTCGAAGCTCGTCTTGGGCAAGCATTCCGGCCGGCATGCCTTCCGCGCCCATTTGCACGAGATGGGCTACGATAATATGGATGATGACGAAGTGGCGGCCGCCTTCAAACGCTTCAAGAGGCTGGCCGACAAGAAAAAGGTCGTCACGGATGCCGATATCGAGGCGATTATCGCCGATGAGATCTATCAGCCGCCGGTCATCTGGCAGCTCGAGCATATCCAGGTTTCCTGTGGTGACCACAGCATCCCCACCGCCAGCGTCGTCATGATCGGGCCGGATGGGGAGCAATACCAGGATGCCGCGCTAGGCAGCGGCCCCGTAGATGCGGTGTATCAGGCGATCAATCGTATCATCGGCGTCACGAACCGCCTGACGGAGTTCAGCATCAATGCCGTCACCGAGGGGCTTGATGCAGTGGCCGAAGCGACCATTCGCATCCAACCGGACAGTGGGACAGACTTCACCGTAAACCCACAGACCGATAAGCCGGTATATCGTACCTTCAGCGGACACGGGGCCAGCACCGACATCGTCGTCGCCAGCGCCCGCGCTTACCTAAGTGCGCTCAACAAGATGCTCGCCGAGCGCGACGGCTATGTGGACACGCTCCAGCCGGCGACCAACGGGGCAGCAAAATAGTGACTGACCCGCGACAGGATACAGTCTGGCAAGCGATCGGGCTGGCAGACACCTATCTTGATGGTGTGCGTGGCGCGATACCGTTCGCATCCGCACAGATCGACATCCTGATCAGGTTGGCGCTGGCGGCCCAGCCGGCAGCCACCGCCTTGCTCGATCTGGGTTGCGGCGACGGCATTCTGGGGCACGCGCTGCTGGATGCCTATGCCGGCAAGGTGGATACGGCCGTGTTTGCCGATTTCTCGCCGCGAATGCTGGAAGTCGCCCGGGATCGCCTGAGCGGTTACGATGGACTATTCCTTGAGATAGATTACGCCCAACCGGATTGGGCCGAGGTTGTCGCCAAAAGCTTACCGAACGGCAGCGACGGATTCGACGTGATCGTGTCCGGCTTCTCGATTCATCATCAGCCGGACGAACGCAAACGCGAAATCTACGCAGAGATATATGCTCTTCTATCGCCGGGCGGCCTGTTCCTCAACCTCGAACACGTCGCTTCGGCCACCCGCTGGGTCGAGGAGCAATTCGAGGAATACTTCATCGATGCCCTGTATCGCCATCATGCCCCAAACGGAAAGACGCGCGACGAAGTGGCCGCGGAGTATTACTATCGCCCCGACAAGAGCGCCAATATCCTTGCTCCAGTGGAATTGCAGTGTGATTGGCTGAGAGAAATCGGCTATGAACACGTAGACTGCTACTTCAAGGCATTCGAGCTGGCATTATTCGGCGGCATGAAACCGGCATCCTCCTGAGCGTGGTTTCTTTCGCCGCCATGACGGAAATTTTGAACAATTTTGTTGGAACCAATAAATGACTGACCTTAAACCCAGAACGATCATCGACAAGATATGGGACAACCACATCGTAGCCCAGCAACCCAACTCACCGGTCGTCCTCTATATCGATCTGCATCTCATTCATGAAGTGACGTCTCCCCAGGCCTTCTCCGGCCTGCGAGAGCGGGGGCTCGTCGTGCGTCGGCCGCAACAGACTGTGGCGACGATCGACCACAGCGTGCCCACAACCCCCCTCGACGTACCTATTTTCGATCAGATGGCCGCGGCCCAAATCGCCCAGATGGAGAAAAATGCCCGTGATTTCGGCATCCAGCTCCTGGGCATGCACAGCCCAAACCGCGGCATCGTCCACGTGATCGGCCCCGAGTTGGGGTTGACGCAACCGGGCATGACCATCGTCTGCGGCGACAGCCATACCGCGACCCATGGCGCATTTGGCGCTCTGGCATTTGGGATTGGCACGTCCGAGGTCGAACACGTCCTGGCAACTCAATGCCTGCTCCAGGTGAAACCCAAGACCTACGCTGTGAACGTCACCGGCCAACTAAAGCCCAATGTGACCGCCAAGGACATCATCCTCGCCCTGCTGGCGAAGATCGGCGTGGGTGGCGGCACAGGCCATATCTTCGAATATAGAGGCTCCGGCATACGTGGCTTGTCGATGGAAGAGCGGATGACCATCTGCAATATGAGCATCGAGGGCGGAGCGCGGGCAGGGCTGGTCGCGCCGGACGATACGACGTTTGACTACCTGCATGGGCGGCCCTTCGCTCCACAGGGGGCCGACTGGGATGCGGCCGTCGCAAACTGGCGCCAATTACCAACCGACGAAGGTGCATTGTATGATAAATCGGTCGACATCGATGCCGGCGCGCTGGAGCCGATGATCACCTATGGCACGAACCCCGGCATGGGCATCCCCATTTCGGCGCCCGTCCCCAACCCCGAAGACATCCGGGACCTCACCCAGCGGCTGACCCTGCAACGGGCGCTCGATTATATGAGTCTGGAACCGGGTCGCCCCCTGCTGGGCCATCCGGTTGATGTTGTATTTATCGGCAGTTGCACCAATTCGCGCATCAGCGATTTGCGTGAGGCGGCGCGGTTGATGGATGGGCGCTCAGTCAAGGATGGGGTGCGCGTCATGGTCGTGCCCGGTTCACAGGACGTCAAGCGCCAGGCCGAAGCCGAAGGGCTTGATCGCATATTCAAGGCCGCGGGAGCCGAATGGCGCGAGGCCGGGTGCAGCATGTGCATCGCCATGAACGGCGACCAGCTATCTCCCGGACAGTACGCCGTCAGTACCAGCAACCGCAATTTCGAGGGGCGTCAGGGCAAGGGTGGGCGCACCTTCCTGGCCAGCCCGTTGACGGCCGCGGCCACCGCCGTGACCGGCGTCATCACTGACGTGCGCGAGTTCGCCTAATATTGCACGGCATCTTTCACTGCCTGTTGTTATCGTTTAACTAGCGTTCAACTATCGTTCAACGACTTCGGATCATTATGGAACCATTCAACAAACTAACCGCTCAGGTGGTCGCCATCCCGGCCGATCATATTGACACTGACCAGATTATCCCGGCGCGATTCCTCAAGACGATCAGCAAGACGGGCCTGGGCAAGAATCTCTTCGCCGACTGGCGGTATGACAGCGACGGCGCGCCCAACCGCGATTTTCCGCTCAACCAGCCGCAACACGAGGGAGCGCAAATCCTGCTAGCGGGCGACAATTTCGGCTGCGGCTCCAGTCGCGAGCACGCCCCATGGGCTTTGACCGACTTTGGATTTCGCGCGATCATCAGTACATCATTTGCCGACATCTTTCGCAATAACGCCCTAAAAAACGGGCTGTTACCGCTGGTCGTGGACGACGACACGCACCGGCAATTAATGAGCCTGGCCGCCGAAGAGCCGGATTTGGAACTATCGATCGATCTGGATACCCAATCCCTGATTCTCCCCGACGGCCGCCGGGTTCAATTCCCAATCGACGCCTTCAACAAGACCTGTCTTCTGGAAGGGCTGGACCAGTTGGGCTATCTCCTTAAGCACAAGCCTGAAATCGAAGCCTATGAAACCGGGCACGGGACCAGGGTCAACACCCTCGCTCATCCATTATCATGACTATATACCTCTATGACACAACGTTGAGAGATGGAACCCAGCGGGAAGGTATCTCACTATCGCTGGACGACAAGCTGAAGATCGCCGCGCGGCTCGATGCTTTCGGCATGCACTACATCGAGGGAGGATGGCCTGGCTCAAACCCAAAAGATGTCGAATTCTTTCGGCGCGCGCCATCGCTGGGGCTGTCTCACGCCAGGCTGGCGGCATTCGGCAGCACGCGACGAAAAAATACACGTCCAGCTGACGACGCCAACATCCAGGCCCTGGTCGGCGCCAACACCCCGGTCGTCACCCTGGTGGGAAAGAGCTGGGATCTCCATGTGATTGAAATACTGGAAGCAACCCCCGCCGAAAACCAGGCGATGATCGAGGAAAGCGTGGCCTATTGCAAGTCGTTGGGCAAAGAAGTTATTTACGACGCGGAGCATTTCTTCGACGGCTACAAGGCTGATCCCGAGCACGCCCTGGCCACGCTTGAAGCAGCAGCCAGAGGAAACGCCGACTGCATCGTCCTCTGCGACACCAACGGTGGCTCACTCCCCTGGGAGATCGAGCATGCCGTCAGACAAGCCATCGAGCGACTGGGCGATGTACCCGTTGGCATCCATACCCATGATGATGGCGGGTGCGGCGTTGCCAACTCGTTGGCGGCCGTTCGCGCCGGGGCCATCCAGGTGCAAGGCACCATCAACGGCTACGGCGAGCGCGTGGCCAACGCCAATCTATGCTCGATTATTCCCGATCTGCAACTCAAAATGGGTCTGGAATGTGTGAGTGCTGAACAGTTGGTTCAACTCACGGATCTGTCTCGCTATGTGGCCGAGTTGGCCAACCTTACCCACGATGACCACCTGCCCTACGTCGGCGGGAGCGCCTTTGCCCACAAGGGAGGCATCCATGTCGCCGCCATGCTCAAACACGCGGCCAGCTATCAGCACATCGATCCTGTTCAGGTCGGTAACCAACAGCGGTCGGTCGTCTCCGAACTGTCCGGCCGGGGCAACCTGGTCGACAAGATCAGGCAGTACGAATTGAACCCGGACAACATCGATGTGCCCAAGGTGCTCGATCAGATTAAGCAATTGGAAGCGCAAGGCTTTACCTTCGAGGGAGCCGAAGCGTCCGTCGAGCTAATGCTGCGGCGAACGCATCCCGCCTATGTGCCCCCGTTTGAGATGACCGACTATTGGGTCATGGTCCAGCGGCGACGCGCTCGCGGAACGATCGTGGAAGCGACCGTAAAGGTGCGCGTGGGGCCGAAGATCATGCACACCGTGGCCGAGGGGAATGGCCCCGTCAACGCTCTGGACGCCGCCCTGCGCCAGGCGCTTGTCGACGTATATCCTCAAATCAGCGGGGTGCGTCTGGAGGATTATAAAGTTAGAATCCTCGACGGTGAGAACAACACAGCAGCAACCACCCGCGTCCTCATCGAGACACGTCAGGGCACACGCCGCTGGAGCACGGTCGGAGCAAGCCCCAATATCATCGACGCCAGTTGGCGGGCTTTAGCCGATAGTATGGAATACGCCTTAATTCACTAGAGTTGGAAATGTCTGAAAGCAATCTTCACCCCTCCGCCCAACGCGTGGCCGCGGCCGCTGAAGCACTAGGGCTAACAATCGATATCGTCACCTTCAAGGAATCAACGCGCACAGCCGAAGACGCGGCCGCGGCCATTGGCTGCACCGTCGGCCAGATCGTGAAGAGCCTGATATTCACCGTGCGCGGGGAACCTGTCGTCGCCCTGGTGTCGGGGAGCAATCAACTGGATACGCGGAAATTGGCGGCGCTATTCGGCGTCGGCCGCAAACAGGTGGAGCGTGCAAACGCCGATACCGTCCGTGCGGCGACCGGATTCGCCATCGGCGGCGTGCCACCCTTCGGATATACCGGTTCCCCCGCTATGTATATCGATGAGGATTTAACGCATTATGAGGTGATCTGGGCCGCCGCCGGGACGCCGAACACGGTCTTCTCGATCAAGCCGGACAAGCTGGTCCACGCCACCGGCGGAACCGTCGCCAACCTGAGAGCCGACGCATAATCTTTATCATTCTCAACGAAATATCTCTGCTTATCTACAAGCTAACTACACGAAGTAATACATAAATGAATGCTACAATCTCACTACTGCCTGGTGATGGAATCGGGCCGGAAATCGTCGCTGAGGCTCGCCGCGTGCTCGAAGCCGTCGCTGCCGCGGGGAACCACACCTTTTCATTTGTCGAGGGGCTGATCGGTGGCTGCGCCATCGACGCAACAGGCTCCGCCCTGCCCAGTAACACCCTGGATGCTTGCCTCGCCGCCGATGCCGTACTTCTGGGCGCCGTGGGCGGGCCAAAATGGAGCGACCCCAAGGCGCCGGTTCGGCCGGAACAAGGGCTGTTGGGGCTAAGAAAAGCGATGGGCGTCTTCGCCAACCTGCGACCGGTGACCGTTGCTGACGCCTTGATCGAATCAAGCCCGCTGAGACCGGAACGGGTACGCGGCGTGGATATCATGATCGTGCGCGAGCTGACCGGCGGCCTCTATTTCGGCAAGCCGCAAGGGCCGGAGATGGTGGATGGTGAACGAGCGGCCGTCGACACCCTGCGATACAAAGAGAGTGAAATCCGGCGCGTGCTGACATTGGCGTTTGAATTGGCCAAAGGGCGGCGCAAGAAAGTCACCTCAGTCGATAAGGCCAACGTCCTGGCCTCATCCCGGCTGTGGCGGGAAATTGCCAACGAAGTGGCCGCGGGCTATCCCGACATCACCTGCGAGCATATTCTCGTGGATGCCTGCGCCATGTACCTGATTAATCGTCCCGCCGATTTTGACGTGATCGTCACCGAGAATATGTTCGGCGACATCCTTTCCGATGAGGCCTCGATGATTACGGGATCGCTGGGTATGCTGCCCTCGGCCTCGCTGGGCAATCCCGGCGGCCCAGGTCTCTATGAACCTATTCACGGCAGCGCGCCGGATATTGCCGGCAAAGGCATTGCCAACCCATTGGCAACAATACTGAGCGCAGCGATGCTGTTGCGCTCAAGCCTGGGCCTGACAGATGAAGCGGCCGCCATAGAAAGCGCGGTCGCTCAAGTATTGGCTGACGGCGCGCGAACGGCCGACATTGCCCGCTCCGGCGAACCGACGATCGGCACGAAGGAGATGGGACAGAGGGTCATTGCTGCGCTCCGGATAGCCTGATCCTTACCCATCATATATCGGCGGCATCAGGGGATCGGGTTACAATTTAAGGTTATGACATCTACAGATATCATCGTGATTGGTGGCGGGATCGTGGGTCTGGCAACAGCACGATCGATCTCGCATCGATACCCGAACAAACATATTACCGTTCTTGAAAAAGAACAAACCCTGGCCTTCCATCAAACCGGCCGCAACTCAGGCGTGCTGCACTCAGGTATTTATTACAAGCCGAACTCGCTGAAAGCCACCACCTGCCGCACCGGCAAACGGATGATGGAGGAGTTTTGCAGAGAAGAAGGCATCCCGTACAGTCTGGTTGGCAAGGTCATTGTCGCGACCGATGAGAAAGAGTTACCGGCGCTCAATAACTTGTTTGAACGCGGCCGAGCCAATGGCGTCGACTGCGAGATAATCGACAGGGAGCGCTTGCTGGAGATCGAGCCTCACGTCCTGAACGGGATCAAGGCCATCCACGTGCCTGAGGCGGGTATTGTCGACTACGTCCAGGTGTGTGAACGATTTGCCGCTCAACTCCGTGAAGCGGGCCATTCCATCGTCACCGGCGCGAAGGTGACTGAAATCAATGAAGCCGGCGACGGACTGACAGTCATCACGACTGCCGGGGAGTTTAAGGCCAGTTACCTCGTCAATTGCGCCGGTCTTCAGTCCGATCACGTCACGAAGATGTCGGCCGGAGAAGCGCCGGCGAAGATCATCCCCTTTCGTGGCGAGTACTTCGAATTGAAGCCCGAAGCCTGGCATCTGTGCAACGCGCTGATCTACCCCGTGCCTGATCCCAATTTCCCCTTCCTGGGCGTCCATTTCACCCGTATGATCTCCGGCGGCGTGGAATGTGGGCCGAATGCCGTTTTGGCCTTCGCCCGCGAGGGGTATCATCTCAGCGATATCAACGCAGGCGAACTTTGGGAAGTGCTAAGCTATCCCGGCTTTCGCAAGCTGGCCGGTCGCTACTGGAAGATGGGGCTTGGGGAGATATGGCGCTCGGCAAGCAAGGCTGCCTTTGTCAAGGCGCTCCAACGGCTTATCCCGGACATTCAAGGCGAACACCTCGAAGAAGCGCCGGCGGGGATCCGCGCACAGGCATTAGGGCCTGATGGAGCGTTGCTGGACGACTTTGCGTTCTACGAGTCGAGTCGAATCGTGAACGTCATCAATGCGCCTTCCCCGGCCGCCACCTCGTCACTGAGCATCGCCGAAGCCGTCGTAGACAAGCTCGAAGGCCACTTCTAACGGCCATCGACACCCACATATAAATATCAGGAATCTCCACGACCTCAGAGGAGTGATAACACCTATGCTCAATAAATACAGCTCACGTATTACTCAACCCGCTTCCCAGGGTGCATCCCAGGCCATGCTCTACGGCACCGGGCTGACCGAAGAAGATATGAACAAGCCCCAGGTGGGCATTGCCGCCATGTGGTATGAGGGCAATACCTGCAACATGCATCTGAACCAACTATCGGCCTGGGTGAAATCGGGCATGGCTGATGCAGGCCTGGTAGGCATGCAGTTCAACACCATCGGCGTCAGCGACGGCATCAGTATGGGCAATGACGGGATGAGCTACTCGCTCCAGTCACGCGAGATCATCGCCGATTCGATCGAGACAGCGATGGGCGCACACTGGTATGATGCACTCGTCGCCATTCCCGGTTGCGACAAGAACATGCCCGGGTGCCTGATCGCCATGGGGCGGCTCAACCGGCCCGCGCTTATGGTCTATGGCGGCACGATTCGCGCCGGCTGCACGCCACAGCATCCCCAATTGGACATCGTATCCGCGTTTCAGAGCTATGGTCAGGCGATTGCCGGATCCATCACCGAGGAGGATCGCCGCGCAATAGTCCGTCATAGCTGTCCGGGGCCGGGCGCGTGTGGCGGCATGTACACGGCGAACACCATGGCCAGCGCGATAGAAGCATTGGGCATGAGCCTGCCTTATAGCTCTTCCACGCCCGCTGAATCGGCCGAAAAGAAAGAAGAGTGCGTTCGGGCGGCCGCGGCCGTTCGCCTGCTTATCGAGCGCGACATCAAACCGCGCGACATCATGACCCGCGCCGCCTTTGAGAACGCCATGGTGATCGTCATGGCGCTGGGTGGCAGCACCAACGCCGTCCTGCACTTGATCGCGATGGCCAGATCGGTCGATGTGGATCTATCGATCGACGACTTCCAGACAGTGAGTGACCGGGTCCCGTTCCTGGCTGATTTAAAGCCGAGCGGGGCGTTCGTCATGGAAGATATGCAGGGAATCGGCGGCACCCCGGGCCTCATGAAATATCTGTGGGAAAATGGCTTTATCAACGGGGATTGCCTGACGGTGACGGGCAAGACTATCGCCGAAAATTTGGCCGAAGTTCCAGGTCTGAGCGAAGGACAGCGTATTATTCGCCCCCTGGATAACCCGATCAAGGCAACCGGGCACATCCAAATCCTGCGCGGCAATTTGGCGCCGGAGGGATCCGTCGCCAAAATAACCGGCAAGGAAGGCAATCGCTTCAGCGGCCCGGCGCGAGTCTACGACGCGGAAGAAGAGATGCTGGCAGGCCTGGAAAAAGGCCAAATCAAAAAAGGGGATGTGGTGATCATACGCTACGAAGGGCCGAAGGGCGGCCCCGGCATGCCCGAAATGCTGACACCCACCTCGGCCATCATGGGCGCGGGGCTGGGGAAAGATGTGGCCTTGCTGACCGACGGCCGCTTCTCCGGCGGATCCCACGGCTTCATTGTGGGGCACATCACTCCCGAAGCGCAGGAGGGTGGCCCCGTCGCTCTGGTACGCGATGGCGACATCGTGACGATTGACGCCGAAAAGCGCATCATCGATATGGCCGTCACTGAAGAGGAACTTGCCGCCCGGCGTGCGGCATGGAGCGCTCCGCCGCTGAAAGTCACGCGGGGCACACTCTATAAGTATGTGAGGCTGGTCAAGTCAGCGTCCGAGGGCTGTGTGACTGATTGTTAATTTCAGGTTTATTGCGAGCGTTGGAAGCGCAGAAAACAGACGCCGCACTCTGAAGAAATTCGAGGAAGTCGCGTAAATATGCCAATGCGTCCATTGAACGGCACAGATCTGAAACGATTCCTGCGGGATTATCGGCGCGCTCACAAACCGGCCGGCGATCTGATCGCCCTGCTGCAAAGTGTGGAGTACCCGGCCAACGTAGGTTCCATCTTTCGGCTGGCCGATGGTGCCGGCGTGAGCGAGTTGATCCTGACCGGCATTACGCCGACACCACCCAATGCTACGATCGACAAAGTCGGCCGATACAAGAGTCTGCGCCTGCCCTGGCGCTATGAGGCCGATCCGCTCCCGGCCATCGAAGGGTTGCGCGGAAAAGGATACGGCATCGTCGGGATCGAGCTGACTGAGGACGCAGTCCCCTATCACGAATTCAACTATCCGGACAAGACGTGCCTCATCGTCGGCCACGAGGACCACGGGGTGACAAAAGCCACCCTGGCCGCCTGCGATGCGGCCGTCTTCATTCCCATGTACGGCAAAGGGCTATCGCTCAATGTCCATGTTGCCCTGGCGATAGTCCTCTATCACATCCGTCATTCCACTGCGGACTAACGACGATTACTCGGACGATTTTTCGTGACGATTCCTCGTCATACGCCAATGATCATTTCTTGCGCGTCCCGTTTACTGAAGATATACTGGTTGAAACATGCGGGACAATACAACAATTAAATGAGGGTGGTGTGTCATGAAAATCTCCTGCCTCCAGGAAAACCTTGCCAAGGGATTAAGCATAGTCGGTCGAGCCGTTAGCCCACGGTCCACGCTACCTGTATTGGGCAATGTACTTCTGGCAGTAGATAACGGCCGCCTCAAGCTCTCCGCCACAAACCTGGAGGTCGTGATCACGTGCTGGATTGGGGCGACGGTGAGCGAGGCAGGAGCAACATCCGTGCCCGCACGGACATTTAGCGAGCTGATCAACACTTTCCCGCAAGAGAAGGTTGAGTTGTCCCTCAACAAGACGACCGAAACCCTCCACGTGAGCTGCGGCCGTACACAGGCGAACGTAAAAGGCATCAACGCCAACGAGTTTCCGGTCATCCCCGCCCCCGATCAGGAAAATCGCATCCGCATGGAGCCGGCGGTGCTGAAGCGAGTGATCTCACAGGTGGCTTTCGCGGCCGCGACTGATGATTCTCGCCCCTCCTTGACCGGCGTCCTCACTACCTTCGAGGGTAATCGGGTATCGATGGCCGCGACCGACGGCTTTCGCTTGTCGGTGCGCTCAGCCCACATCGCCGGTTATGTGGAAAAACCTTTCAACGTCATCATCCCGGCGCGCGCCCTGAACGAAGTGGCCCGCATCGTCACCGACGATCTGGAAGCGGTGTATATTTCCATGCCTCCCGGTCGGAACCAGATCATCTTCGATATGGACAACGTCTTGCTGGTCTCGCAACTGATCGATGGGAAATTCCCCGATTATCAGCCGATCATCCCCCGCAGCCACAATACGCGCACGGTGCTCAATACGGCCGATTTCTCCAAGGCTTGCCGCACGGCCGACATTTTCGCCCGCGAATCCAGCAATACGGCGCGCGTCTCGGTGGAGCCCGGCGATGGCCTGTCACCGGCCTACGCCATCATTGCCGCCAACAGCAAGGAGACCGGCGATAACGTCGCCCAGGTTGATGCCAACGTCGAAGGGATGCCCATCGAGATCGCCTTCAACGTCAAGTTCATGGCCGACGCATTGGGTGTCATCGACACGCCACAGGTCGCCCTTGAGACGACAAACCCCAATGAACCCGGCGTCCTGAAACCCGTCGGCGATAATGATTTCGTTCATATCATTATGCCGATGAACTTCAACCGTTAACCGACTAATTCGTCACAAGCTGGTCAAGGACAGTCCGATAAAGCGTGTCCGCCTTGAGATCCTCCAGGGTATGACAGGGCGCACCCAGGCGCTCCGCCAACTGGCGCGCAAACCCCTGATCAAATGCCGCGTGCTCCATGTTAATCACCACGGAGCGCACATCCGTTTCACTGATTAGCTCGGCGATCTTGTGGGCTTCGTCCTGGGGCGGCATATCGGTCATGCTGACATTCCCCGCCCCGTCCGTCAACAGGATCATCAAGGGCAAGACATCGGGGTGGTTGTAGGCTTCCTGTCGAAATACCTGATAGGCCAGATACAGGCCTGCCGATAATGGCGTTTTGCCGCCCACTGCGATATTTATTAGAGCCTTTTTGGCCAGCTGCACGGAGTTGGTCGGGGGTAATACCAGGTTCGCATCATTCTTGTGGAACACGATCAGCCCCACTCTGTCTCGTCGCTGGTAAGCATCGGTCAGGAGAGACATGATCGCGCCCTTGGTGGCCTCCATACGCTCCGCTACAGCCATGCTCCAGCTGGCGTCGACCACAAAGAGGATGAGGTTGGCCGAGCGACGAACGCGCACCTTTTCGCGAAGGTCTTCTTTCTCCAGAGCCAGAGCGAGCTTGGAGCGATCGCGGCGAATCTGATGAGGAGCGGCGGCGCGCAGCGTGGCATCAAAGGCCAAATCGCGCACCTTGTCCCCTTTCGGAAGGCGTGACTGGATATACCGGCCACGCTTGCGGTCCGTTTTAGTTCGCGAACGACGACCCGCCTGTTTGCGGGTCAGCCGATCAAGTTGCGTATCAAGGCGGCGAGGAGCAAACTCCTGGGTACTTTTTACCTTCTGTCCACCCTCCCACCAATTGGCATCGTGGGGAGTTTTGGGGACTGACTGGGGCCCGGCCTCCTGTTGGGAGACTTCGGCCCCATCACTGACTTCATCATCCTCGCCTAAGGCTTTTTTTTTCCCGTGGCGGCCGAGTCTTCGGCCTCCTGCTCCTGCTGACCCTTGTCGCTCGCGCCCATCTCGCCCTGAACTTCATCGAGGCGTTCCGATAATTCGGCCGCGGAGAGCACGCTGTCCTGAAAAACACGGCCGCGGATACGATGGGGCAAGGCCAATTCGGCAGCGAGAATGATGTCCTCATCGGTGATCCGATCGCGACCCTGGAGCGCGGCATGAGCCTGAGCGCCACGCAGAATAACCAGATCGGCGCGATGACCGTCCACATTGAGAGAGGAAACCAGCCCCGCGATCGACATGAGATCGTGCCGCGAATAGCGAACCTCATTTACCCGGTCGCGCGCCCTGGCGATACGCTCGGACAGGTCGCGTTCATTCTTGGCCCACTGATGGCGAAATCCTTCAGGATCCACCTCAAACGCGATCCGTCGTTCAATGATGGCGACGCGATCTTCGGGATCGTCCAACCCCTCTATCTGGACGGAAAAGGCAAAGCGGTCGAGCAGCTGAGGACGTAAATCGCCCTCCTCGGGGTTCATGGTGCCGACAAGAATGAACTTGGCCGGGTGAGAGAAGCTGATCCCCTCTCGTTCGACGATATTGACGCCCATGGCTGCCGCGTCGAGCAAGAGGTCGACAACATGATCATCGAGCAGATTCACCTCATCGACATACAGCACGCCGCGATTGGCCGAAGCGAGTACGCCTGGTTCGAAATGCTTCTCACCACTCTTGATCGCCTTCTCAATGTCGAGCGTGCCGACGACGCGATCCTCCGTCGCGCTGACGGGCAGATCGATAAATGGCGTCTGGCGGATCTCTGTCTCTAGCGGGCGGTGGTCATAACGCGCGTGGCTGTCATCGCTCCACTCATCGGGTCGCAGCGGGTCGCAGTTATACCGGCTGCCGGCCAGCACGGTGATATCGGGCAGCAAGGCGGCCAGCGCGCGGGCGGCCGTCGACTTGGCCGTGCCTCGTTCGCCACGAATTAATACCCCGCCGATACGGGGGCTCACTGCATTCAGGATCAGCGCGCGCTTCATGCGCTCCTGGTTAACAATTGCTGTAAATGGAAAAACAGCGCGACGTGCCATGAAACTAATTGACTCCAATCATATGGGGATTCGATGGGGAGAAGACCCCGGTTCCACTCATGAGATTATATCCCAACAGCCCCGGCGCTCCAACTTGGGAATGGCCGGTGACCTAAAACGGGCGCGGGAATATCTCAGGGGTAACGGGGGGATCAGGTTGTTATGGCTTGATGTCGCGCCCGACCGCCTGCGCAATCGCCTTCATCTCCACCACCAGCTTGGCGAACTTCTCCGGCTTTAGCGACTGGCCACCATCAGACATAGCTTCTTCGGGGCGCGGATGCACCTCGATGATCAGGCCATCGGCTCCCGCCGCGACGGCCGCCTTGGCCGCGCCGGCAACATACTCCCACTTGCCGGTGGCATGGCTGGGATCGGCCACAACAGGGAGGTGGGACAGATGCTTGGCAACCGGGATGGCGTTTATATCGAACGTGTTGCGGGTATAAGACTCAAAGGTGCGAATGCCGCGCTCGCAAAGCATCACGCGTGTGTTGCCATGGCTGAGGATGTACTCGGCGCACATCAGCCACTCCTCAATAAGGCTGCTCATACCACGCTTCAGCAAAACCGGATATTGCGATTCGCCGACTGCATGGAGCAGCGCATAATTCTGCATGTTGCGCGCGCCAACCTGCAGCACGTCGGCATATTCACAAACCAGCGGAACCAGTGCCGGCTCCATCACCTCAGTGACGATGGGCAAACCCGTGATTTCGCGCGCTTCGGCCAGATATCTTAGCCCCTCTTCCCCCATTCCCTGGAACGCATAGGGAGATGTACGCGGCTTAAAAGCGCCTCCGCGCAGGATATGGGCCCCGGCCTCTTTACAGGCGATGGCGGTCTCGATGATTTGGGTGCGACTCTCGACCGAGCAAGGCCCGGCCATGACCAGCACCTCATCGCCACCAATCGTATGATTGCCCAGCGGAAACACAGTGTCTTCGGCCTTGAATTCCCGGCTGGCCAGCTTGAAGGGTTTCAGAATCGGCACTACACGCTCCACGCCGGGCATCCGCTCAATCTGCTCGCGATCGATCACGCGGTCGTCGCCGATAATCCCGATGATGGTGCGTTCTTTGCCATCAGATAAATGAACCTTCAGGCCAAAATCTTCTGCCCGCGCAATGATGGCCGATTTCTCCCGCATGGTTGCTTCCGCCTGCATAATTACAATCATCATTAAATAAATCCTTATTGAGTTTGTTCTTGCTTTTCGAGCGAACCCCGGAATAACAATAGGCAATTCAACGTTCTCCGGACCCGGGAGCAATCGCTCTATTTTCTACTATTTTGCAGAATTCGCCTCTCACATCGTCATAGAGAGGAATTTGACGGCCGCCTCAATCTGGGACATCTGGCGCGGCCGCACCGGGGGCGCGTTCTTGCGATCCGGGCGCAAGGAGCGCGCCTCGCGCAAGTAGATGTGGATGATCTCCTTCGGGGTCTTGGTCGTGTTCCAGTGAATGAGCACACGAATGCATCGCGCCAGGCCGCCCGGTACGTTCATCTCGTGACCGCACATAAGCGCCGCATCATACCAGCCAAGTTGACGCACGGCGAATGCAGGATAAGTAGCAGTCAGATCCGCAGTGGTCGTGAAATATACGCTGGCAATATCATCCACCTGCATCCCGTTCGAAGAAACGAGAGCCTGGAGCAATTCGCGCGTCGCTTCGAGTATCTCATCCTCGTTGTCGCTACCCACGGTGATTGCGCCTCGCACGCCTCGGCACATCATCGTCCGCTGTTCATTCGATCCTGTCCCATTAACCAGCATGCTCGTCATGATTCATCTCCTCGTCTTGTTAAATTCATTATCCCGAAACAAAAAAAGACGCGGCTTGTTCAGCCGCGTCTCGTCTTGTTTCGGGTATTTCCGTCTGGCTTATTCTTTACAGGCCGTGGCGGAATCTCCCAAGCTCGACAATTGCGGCTGGGTTTCGTCGCCAAAATAAAAGAAAAAGAAGAAGCTTGCCAGATGGCTTTCTTGACCTGTCATATCGAGAGCATCATATCACGCTGCCGGCAATGCGTCAAGCAGCGATATGCACTAATTTTCTCCGGTTTCTTCGGCCAACCTATCCGGGAAAACATAGTTCGGGATCAGTTCAATAGTACGCCGATAGCCTTCCCGCAATGTCGTTGTGGTATCAAAATAGCCGCTCAACATTTCCTGCAGGACAATAGAGATGACGTAATCATCATAGAGCCGAGTCATCAGACCGCCATACCCTTCACGAATTCCCCAGCGCGGCGCGGCGGCGATGCCGGTTCGCAAACGCTCCACAACTTCCGCACCATATATATCCGTCAAGCTCAGGCTGCTTTCTCCCAGAGGCAGTATTCCCCAGGCATCGATAAATCGACGCGGTTCGCTCTGCGTCCCTAATCGCATCGGCACCTTGCGCTCCGAATCAACTGCCAGCCACCGCTCGTAACCCTCATTGAACCAGAATTCAGCGAAGGCCTGGGCCGCAGCACGATCGGCCGTGGAAGTAATTCCCAAATTGCGGATGTTGCCAAATGACGTTGGTTCGCCGTTCGGTCCGCGAATTTCAGTCACAATACCGGTGTTTTGGGCCAGATAGTTAACACCCCCTTCTCCGGTAACACATTCAGGGCATGTAGGCATCGCCGGCTCATTCAGACCGGCAAGGTCGGGCAAAATAGCGGGGGACGTCATGATGATGCCGGTTCGCCCGGTCAGGTAAGCAATAGCCACGCTGGTGTCTGTCTGCACCCCGGATGGGCTGAACTGGTGAATTGTCGTGTAATACTGCTCCAGCGCCGCGGCGCATTCCGGCTCCAGAAGCAAGACCTCGCCATTTTCATCAATTAACCGGCAGCCATTGGCAAGAGCGATTTGCTCGAATGCCTGATGAGTGGTGATCAGATTGGATTCGGTTGGGATCACGAGGCCGGAGATGATGGCTTCGGGGTTGTTGATTCGCTCGGCGGCCGCGGCGATCGCATTATAGGTGTCAGGCACAGCCAGATTCAATTCCTCAAACCAGTCGGCACGATAGAGGAGAAGCTGATGAAAGCCATCACTGGGCAGCGCCGCAATCTGGCCATTTACCGTCACCAACTCAAGAGCGGCACTATCAAAAGTCTCACGTCCGAGCCGATCAGCAACCTCGTCGGTCGCGGCCGCATCCAGAATACCGCTCTCGGCCCAGCCGGTTGTATATTCGATGGGATGAAGGATCAAGTCAGGCAAGGTGCCGGAAAGGACCCCGGTGCTGACCAAATCGGGCAGAATCGCCGGAGAGACCAACTGGACAGCCATATTCGTGCCATACCGATCAGAAAATTCGGCCGCTATCTCGTCAAGCACGCGCTTATGTTCAGCCGATGTTTCGTCGACCCAAAGAACCAAACCATCCCCTTCGCTGATAGGAGTGATAGCCGGAATCGCTTCAGTTGCACTGGAATCAGTTTCCGCCTGCGCTGATCCGGGCGTCCCGGTCGGCGCAGGCAATATCAAAGGTTCTGCTTGGCCGGCAGGCGGCGCGGCCGATCGCGCCGTCGCTGTTGCCAGACGAGGCGGATCGTTGAAGTCGATCCCACAGCCGGCAGACAACAGGCTAAACGCCAACGCGGCCACGGTTATCAGCAATGAATAAAAACGCGGCCGCTCGATCGGCCCGTGCTCATGTTTCTTACTATTATTCATAAGCTATCAGGCGGGCTTATTGCCACATCCCAGTCATTAAGAATTGTAATGGGGGGACTCCCTGACGACAAACCATCAGGGCCAATCGGGGCAGTGCATTCAGGAATCTGTCAGTTTCCGGGGTTATTCTTCCTCGTCCGTCGCATCGTCATCCAAACCCTCGAGTCGAGGAAGTTCGGTTCCGCCGAACAAACTGCGAACCCGGCGGGTCATTCGCGTGGCAGGTTTTTCCTTATACGTTTCCATCAGGGATTGGGCCAGGCCGGACAAGTTCTCAAAATCACCATAGGTTTCGCGCAGCTTTTCTCTATGGAGCGACATCCAGGCGAACAAATCGGCTTCGGTTCGGCCGGGAAACGCCTCAATCAAGCCGGATTGCCTCAGGATTTGCACACTAGGCAAATAAACGAGTTCATACCACGCGTCTGCCGCCTCTTCAAATGATACTTCTCGCTCGTCGATGAACTCCAGCTTCTGCCGTAATTCCTCAATTTGGGCCTGAAGCTCGGGATAGCGGCCGCCAATAGTAAAGTGTATATCGATCTCAGGGTGTTGGAGTTGCAGGCCTGTCTTCTCCAGAAACAGTTGCTCGCGAAAGCGGTTCAGGACATCGTCGAGGCTGTCTTTCGGGCCTATCTCGATATCGGCCGGGTATTCCCAGACATGGGCCTCAATCGTCGGAAACTTTAACTGGCGTGCGGCCGAGACGCGATGATTCCCGTCACGCACAAAGTAGGCATTGCTCACCTTGTACAGCTCAACCGGGGGCCAGCCCTCGTCGGCAGCCAGTTCCGCCATCTTCACCCATCGCTGCCGCAAGCCCTCATTGAGCGGCAGAAAAGCGCGGGTCATCTCATCGTATCGTCCAACGCTGCCGATGATCAGATCGAGAGGGACCTCCTGGATGCCGCGATAAAACGAGCTTTGTTGCCGCAGATTTCTTCGGATGGTATCAAATGGCAGCAGGCGTGAGTCCCGGCCCAATAACCAGGCCGCGAAGCGTTCCCGTTCGGCCTGCCATCGAGCACGCTCAAATTCCGCATTAGCGCTAACAATCGCATCACTGTTCATTTTCTTTCGGGATTGAGTCTAGTCACTATCCCGCAACATGACAACAGACTATTTCACAAAAATAAGCACGCCGATATTGGACATGATGCTGGCCAAGGGTGTGATACAATCTCAACCATGCACGAGAACCTACGATTTTCCCCTTTAATTGAGCAGACATTAACCAACGGCGGCCCGGTTGTCGCCTTGGAAAGCACGGTTATTACCCATGGGTTGCCCTATCCACAAAACGTGGAAACGGCTCTGGGAATGGAAGAGGCCGTCCGTTCCGGTGGCGCAATTCCGGCGACTATCGCCGTCATCGGCGGCAAGGTGATCGTCGGGATTAACGAGGATGAGGTCGAATATTTGGGTCAATTGGCGGGCAAAGGGACGGTCCGCAAGTGCAGTCGTCGCGATCTTCCCATCGCCATCGCCCGCAAGGAAGATGGCGCAACAACCGTCGCAGGGACGATGATCGTCGCTCATATGGCGGGCATCGAGATGTTCGCGACGGGCGGCATCGGTGGTGTTCATCGTGGCCACCCATTCGATATCAGCGCCGACCTGCGCGAACTGGGCAAGACACCGGTGACGGTTGTCAGCAGCGGCGCCAAGTCCATCCTCGATCTGCCCGCTACGCGAGAAGTGCTGGAAACTGAGGGAGTTACAATCGTCGGCTATGGCGTGGATGAATTGCCCGCTTTCTTCGCTCGCTCTTGTGGCTTGCCGGTCGATGTTCGTCTTGACACGCCCGAAGAGGTAGCTGCGCTCATCCGCGCCCGTCGCCTGTTTGGCATCAACGGCGGCACACTGATCACTGTCCCCGCGCCTGAAGAAGCCTGCATGGATGAAGAGGAAGCTGAAGCGGCCGCCGCTCGGGCCGCGCGCGAGGCGGACGAAGCGGGCATCCATGGCCCATCGTCGACGCCCTGGCTTTTGAGTCGGGTCGTCGAACTTACAAACGGCCGCAGTATGATCGCCAACACAGCCCTGCTGCAAAATAACGGCCGCGTGGCAGGCCAGATCGCTGTCGCATTATCACGCATCAAGGATTAAGGCCTCGAGTTGGCTGCAACACGGTTATTGACAGTCTGATACCTCAGACCTATAATCTCACCAATTGAAATAGCCTAACAACATCGACGGAGACAAGTACGACGCGGTCGTGAGCCCAAGAGAGTTGGCGTATGGTGCAAGCCAATGCCGCGAGCATCAGAAATCCCCTCCCGAGTTGCTCTTCGGAAGCCGAAAGGTTTAAGGAGAGCCGGATGCGTCCGTTATCGCGCATGAGAGGCCCATCCTTCGCGGATTGGCAAACCCAGGTGGCACCACGAGCCCCCTTCGTCCTGGCAAACGAAGGGGGCTTTTTATTTGAGGAGTGACATGATCGACATAAATCTGATTCGCGAGAAACCGGAGTGGGTGAAGGAACAGATCGCCCGATTGGGCGACGACAAAGCGCCCATCGATGCCATCATAGCCGCCGATGCACACCGCAGGGAAATCATCCAGGAAGTGGAAGAGCTACGCCGGCAGCGCAACGAAGGCTCGAAACAAGTCGGTATCTGGATGGGCTCGATGAAAAAGCTGGAAGGAGAGTTGAAGCGGGCTGGAGAAGCCGAGCAATCGACCGAGGCCATCCGCGCACAAGTTGCCGATCTCCAGAAAAACACAGAAGATGCCAAAGAAGACACTCGCCGGTTGGGTGATCGCATTGCTCACCTGGAAGAAGAACTGAGAGCGGTAGAAGCAAACGTCGATGAGATGATGCTTTGGGTGCCTAACTTACCCCACCCTTCGGTGCCTTATGGGCCTGACGACAGCCACAATATCGCTTATCCGCCTGAAGGAGTACCTTTACCGACATTCACCGGTTTTGAGCCGAAGGCACATTGGGACCTGGGTCCTGAATTGGGCTTGATCGATTTCGATCGAGGCGTCAAGCTGAGCGGCTCGCGCTTCTATGTGCTCAAGGGAGCCGGCGCACGCCTGCAGCGAGCGGTGATCCAGTTCATGCTCGACTTCCACGTGAACAATCACGGCTACACGGAGATTTACCCGCCCTTCATGGTTCGCTCGGCCATGTTCGTCGGAGCCGGTCAGTTGCCCAAATTCGCCGATAATATTTATCGCGACGCCGAAGAGGATTATATGTGGCTGGGAACGGCCGAAATCGCCCTGACAAACCTTCATCGTGATGAAATTCTGGATGAGGCCGAACTCCCGCTCAACTACGTCGCCTATACGCCCTGTTTTCGGCGCGAGAAGATGAGCGCCGGTCGGGATGTGCGCGGCATCAAGCGCGGCCATCAGTTCGACAAGGTGGAGATGTATAAATTTACGACCCCGGAAACGAGCTATGAGCATCTCGATCGGTTGGTGAAGCACGCCACGGACATTTGCGAGGCCCTGGAGCTGCCTTACCGCCGAATAGAGATGGTGACCGGAGATCTCGGCTTTGCCGCTGCCAAAAAGTACGACGTTGAGATATGGGCTGCGGGGTGCAAGGAGTGGCTGGAAGTCAGCTCGGCCAGCAATTGCGAAGCGTTCCAGGCCCGCCGCGCCAATGTTCGCTATCGCCCGGCCGACGGCGGGCGGCCGCGCTTCGCCCACACGCTCAACGCCAGCGGCCTGGCATTGCCCAGAGTAATGATCGCCTTGATGGAAAACAACCAACAGGCAGATGGTTCGATCCGCGTGCCGGAAGCGCTACGTTCGTACATGGGTGGATTGGAATACATAAGCTGAGCTTAACCAATCCGTTGCGCTCCATGAAATGTTAAATGCCCGTCCGGTCAGTTTGTCGGACGGGCATTTTAATACAGGCTAGTTTGGGCACAAGCCGCTATTGGATGAGGTTGCATGATTGTGCCCGCCGCATTAGTTTGCGGCACAATCCAGATTGGTCCGACAAGTCATGGCTTCAGAACGGCAAGCATAATTCACCGGCAAGCCCAGATAAGGCGACGGATCAAGCGTATTGGCGAATTCAAGTTCATTGGCATAGCGACCACGACCGTTATCCAAAACGATGGAAAAATGGAGATGAACCCAAATATCGCGCAATGACTGACCGTTGTAATCACCCGTGTAGCCGAGAAGCGTCCCCTGTTCAACGAACACCCCATCTGTGCCCGGCGGGAATGCCGGTTCGATGAAGCTGTCGCCGGCGCGATTGGCCATATGGGCGTAGTATAGCCAGATTTGACGGCCAGGCTGGAGAGGATCATCCGGCACGCGTTGGATCAGGGCGCTGCGCCAATCGGATTCCCGATAGATAAACCCGTCATAGGCCGCATAAACGGGCATCACGCCCGGTTCCGCGTTGCTAAAGATGTCGATCCCCTGATGGGGAGATCCAGGGGAATACGGGCCGTTTGGGTCGGCATAGAGCAAGCCAATGAACCCATCCGTCGGCAAGACAAACGGCGCTCCGAGGCAAGCATCACGTTGCACAGTCACCAGCGGTGCGCGCTCAGTCTCATCGCCGGTGGCCCATTGGAAAAACGTCTTCGTCCGTTGATCCTGTAGCCCTCCAAAATTGAAAAATATCCAACCCAGAGCTAATGCCAACAGCAGGAATATCAAGGCAAACGTAATCCGCGCGATTCTCCGCAATCCCATCTTTCTCACTGCATGAATGAAAAATCCCGGCCGAGGTTATTTCCTCAGCCGGGATTAGAAATTCGACAATCCCTCTTCCAGCTTATTTCACTGAAGCCGGGTCGATCCCTGCCGCTTTAAGCGCCTTATTGAAGGCCGATTGAGCTTTGGCATTCTCGACACGCGCCCGACGAATGTCTTCAGGCGACATATCCGCAGTGATCTCAACAAGCTTCGGCCGCTCTATGCCTGCCGGAATCTGCGAACCACCCGCGGGAGCAGATGGCGCGGGCGCAGGGGCCGCTGCTGCCGGAGCTTCGGCGACAACCGGCTGAACAGGGGCAGCCGGAGCCGTGGCGACAGTCGCCGCACCCGCCTTCACAGCCGCGGGGTCGATCCCGGCCGCCTTCAGGGCTTTGTTGTAGGCGGACTCAGCCTTGGCGTTCGCCACTCGCGCCCGACGAATTTCTTCAGGAGCCATACCGTCGGTAATTTCGATGAGTTGAGGTGGCTGAATACCGGCCATGGCGGGAGCAGGAGCCGCAGACGCCGCTGGAGCGGGCTGAGGAGCCACCGGCGCAGCAGCCGCAACTGCCGGTTGCGCAGCTCCGGGAGTCGCACCTGCCGCCTTCAACGCTTTGTTATAGGCGGCTTCGGCCTTCGCATTGGCTACGCGCGCCTTGCGCACGTCTTCGGGAGCCATATCCGGGGTAATCTCGATGAGCTTGGGCTTTTCAATATGGGACACTGCCGGTGCGGCAGCCATCGGTGCGGCCGCCTGCGCGGCAGCGGCTGGAGCAGCGCCCGCCACAGCGACGGGAGCGCCCGAACTCGCGGCCTTCAAAGCCTTGTTGTAGGCGGATTCCGCCTTGGCATTGGCGATGCGAGCCTTGCGCACCTCTTCCGGAGACATACTGTCCGTAATTGCGATTAGAGTTGGCGGGGGAACGGCCGGGGCAGCGACCGTAGCGGCAGCCGGCGCTGTGGCAACGGCAGCCGGCGCAGTACCCGCAGCGGCGAGCGCGTTAACGGACGGAGCACCGGTCCGCACGCCGTCCCATCCATGGAACCGGGCAACCCGCACGGCAGTCATCGCATCGATGTCGGCCGACTTGCCGGCTGTGGCGAGGGTCGATTTGCCGTCGCGGCCGATTTGGCTATTCGCGCCACGAGGAGTAGCTGCCGCTTTCTTGGCCGCTTCCAGTCGAGCCTGCTTGAGTTGTTCTTCGTAATCTGCCCCTGGCTTGACCCGATGGCCGAGCGTCACCCCAGGGTTATAGGCACGCTCTTCAGTCGCCATATTGGCCTGGGTCGTAGTGACCGTTCGATCCAGTCCTGTAAACAGAAAGGCCAGTAACATGCCCGCGAGGAAAACAAGGAAAACTACACTAACGACCAGCATTATTGCCATAAAAATACCCCTCATCTAAAGGCGGCTATATTATATATCATCCCTGAAATTTGGGGACATTATAGCGTTTGTGAACATTATCTCAAAACAGAAAACGGCCCGAACTTGAACAGTTCGGGCCGTCGGTGCATCATAATCCACTTCATGCCGAAGGTGGGATTCGAACCCACACGAGGGAACCCTCACTACGCCCTGAACGTAGCGCGTCTGCCAGTTTCGCCACTTCGGCTCGATGGATGGGTATTGTATCAGAGCGGGTTCAATTGTCAATGCCATAATCAGGCAACCGACAACAACCTGCCGGCCCGTTCCAGGCCCTCTAAATGCTGCCCCTTGGCATTAACCCATTCAACGGTATATCGCGCGGAAGCGGCAACCAAAGCCAGCCATAGGTCGGCGTTCGCCACAGGTTGGCCGTCTTTCTTTTGCCACGCCCGCGATTGCCACCCACGCACCCACTGGGTCGCGCCCTGGTACAGGTAATCCGAAGTCGTGAAAATTTGCACCTGGCTACCCGCACCGAGGAGTTGCAGGCCCTGGATAGCCGCAGTTAGCTCCATGCGATTGTTTGTCGTGGAAGCTTCCACGCCGGTTAGCGTCTCCCATTCATCGCCCGATTCCAGTACAATCGCCCACGTTCCCGGTCCCGGATTCCCTTTGCAGGAAACACGCAAATACAGTCGCGGAACGCCCGCCTTCAAATTGATCCTGGGCGTTATCTGCAAACGTGCCTCTCTGGCCAATTGGTCGACACGCTCATTGGCGACATCGCCACTGTGCCCACGAACCCAATGCCAGCTGATTTCGTGTCGCTTGACCAGCTCACGAAGTTCCTGCCAGAGGTCTGAGTTAGGAATTGGGCGGCCATTTTTGGTTTTCCAGTCTGCGGCCGCCCATTTTTTCACGCCGTCCGTGATGCCCCGTTGCACATATTGCGAATCTGTGTGGAATTCGATTTGGCAAGGACGCTTCAAGGCGCGCAACGCGCTAATCGCCGCCTGCAGTTCCATGCGATTATTGGTGGTTTTGGGATCATTGCCCGTGAGCACCTTTTCATGGTCGCCATAGGCAAGAAGGGCCGCCCACCCGCCAATGCCAGGGTTTGGGTCAGCCCCTCCATCACTGAAGATCACAACTTTATCAGGCATATGCCTGTCAGGAGCGAAGCGCGTCCAGCATATCCTCGATGCGCGTGAACTTGACGCGCGGCCGCCCCTCTTCCTTGCCGCGGGCCAATTCAAGCTCATCCAGGCGTTTCCAATCGGCGAAGGACACAGGGCGTACCTGACGGTCGTCGAGCAATTGGGTCACAGCTTCGGCCATCGCGTGGGTCGGGCTGAGGGTACGGCCCTCGCGCGCATCGGTGAGCATATTCTCCACCGTCTCGGCCGCGTCGGGTTTGTTTGTGCCGATAACCCCCGTTGGGCCGCGTTTGATCCATCCGGCCGTATACTGCCCCAGGACAGGCTCTTTTGTCGCCGAATCGAGCACGCGGCCGCCATCATTCGGGATAACACCCCAGCTTTCATGGAACGGGACACCCGGCAATGGAACGCCGCGATAACCAATGGAGCGAAAAACAAGACCTACATCCAGTGTCTCGGTTCGATCAGTGGCGCGCGGCCGCAAGGACCCGGCATCAGTCGCGTAAAGCTCGTTTTGCACCAGCTTCATCTGCTTGACATGCCCGTTCCCATCGTCGATCAGCTCAGTCGGCGATACCAGAAAACGCAGGGTCAAGCGTTTGGATTTCCCCGAAGGTTGACGGCGCGACAGTTCCTGGATGATCTCCACTTTCCGCACATCGGCGCGGTCGGCGTTGGCCATGGTTGCCTGGCTCAAAGGATCGAGTTCCGCCTCTGCCGGAGGCACCAGCGCATCGCAGTCCGCCAACTCGCCAAGCTCTTTTGCCTCTGGCGCGGTGAAGGCGGCCTGGGCAGCGCCACGTCGTCCCAAAATGTAGACTTCCTTCACATTGCTGTTAACAAGGGCCTCCAACGCGTAATCCGCGATGTCGGTCTTCATCAATTCCTCGCGTGTGCGGCAAAGAATGCGCGCCACATCAATGGCGACGTTGCCCACACCAACAACCGCAACACGCTCCTGCGACAGGTCGAAATGATGATCGCGATAGTCAGGATGGCCATTGTACCAGGCCACAAACTCCGTGGCCGGATGGCTGCCGATCAACTCATCGCCGGGGATGCCTAATGGCCGGTCGGTTTGCGCGCCGGTCGAGTAGAGGATCTGATGATAGTAATCTTTCAAATCATCCACGCTGAAATCCCGTCCGAGTTCAACATTGCCAAAGAAACGGAATCGTGGATTGTTCGCAATACGGTCAAATGCGGCCGTCACGGATTTAATCTTCTGATGATCGGGGGCCACGCCATTGCGCACAAGGCCATAGGGTGTCGGCAGGCGATCGAACATGTCGACCTCGACGACCATCTCGGTTTCCTTAAACAGGCGCTCGGCCGAATAGAAGCCGGCCGGGCCTGCACCAATAATGGCGACCCGCAAAGGTTGCGCCGTTGTTCCAATTTGGGACATGGGACTATTACTCTCCTTCTGCAATGATCCGGGTCTCTAAGGTGTCTACTTCACCGCGGTAGGCATCTCGCTGTATCTTCAGAACGTCGCCAATCGAGATGATGCCGATCAGCTCGCCATCTTCCATGATCGGCAAATGCCGGAAACGTTTCTCCAGCATCGTGTGTGCCACGGCGAGCACATCATCCTGAGGCATGCCGACAATGACTTCCTTGGTCATGATCTCGGCTACAGGGCGGCCGAACAAAGCCTCGTCATATGCCGCAGTGCGCACGACATCGCGCTCGCTGAGAATGCCGACGAGTTTGCCCGTCTCATCGACGACCAACAACACGCCGATACGATTTTCGACCAGTAAGGCGATGGCCCGTCGAACAGGCTCATCAGAGCGGATTGTGATGAGTTGACCTTTCTTGGTTGCCAGAATATTTCGGACTTTCATGTGGATCCTCTCCAGGGAAGAGCGGCTCCCGGCCGCTAATGAACTGACGCAAGTATAACAAAAAGGCGCAAAGGTTGCCCCTTTGCGCCTCAAATTGCTCGAACCCAACTTTTAAATTACTTGAAAGCCTCGCACGCCGGACAACTGCCGTCGGGGCGAATCATGGCAAAGCCCGCCTGTGGATCGCCTGCCGGGTCGAAGAAGGTGAAGTCGACATTGAAGACGATCATCATTCGCACCTTGCCGCTTGCGGCGGATAGATCCCGAGCCTCACGCAGCCATTGAGCCTGCTCCTGCACAGTCGTCCCGGATGCCCATGAGAAGTTCGGCGGCAAAGCGCTGAAGCCCTCGCCCGAGAGATAACCAAGCTCGGTAAAGCAAACCATCCGGGTGCCACCGAACGTGTTGTAGTACAGATCAAGGGTCGGCAGGAAATACCAGCTGTAATGCGAACCGGCCGGATGTCCGGTGGTGGCGCTGGGCGATGTAGCTCCCGCGTTATGGTGTGCACCGATGCAGTTGGCGTAGTTGGCGGCGCCGGCCGCGCGCATGCCGGCAATGTAGCGATTATCGGCCCAGGCGTTGGTCGTGTTGTCAAAGCCGGTTGGCGCGGGCGCTCCGGAAATCACGCCCACCGCAGGGTTGGCCGCCTTAATGGCCTCATAAGCCGGCTTTAGCATGTTGTTCACATACGACGCCGGATCGATCTGACCGGCAGGCCATTCAAAATCAATGTTTTGCTCATTCCATACTTCGATGGCATCCGGCCCCTGGGCGGCCAGCGCACCCATGAACTGGGCAAACGCCGCAAAATCAATGCTATCCGGCGCCGGGTACGTTTGCCGGCCCGTCACCGAGATCAAAACCTTGAAGCCATTGCTTTTCGCGTCCTGGATCAAGGGGGCCAGAGCATCGGCCGAATCTCCGGGCGCCCACTTGTGCTGGAACTTCACCCAGGTCATGCCCGAATCTTTCATCGCCTGTTTATTGGCGAAGGTTTGCGTTTGGCCACCGAGTTCGAAGGCATCACCCGACGGAGGTACGGGAGTCGCCGGGCCGGTGGGCGGAGTTGTGGGCACGGGAGCAGGTCCGCTGCCAGGTATCGTCAGCACCTGGCCAACGAAAATCAGGTTCACATTAACGATATTATTCGCCTGGGCAATAGCCTGCACCGTCGTGCCATAGCGCGCCGCGATCCTCGACAGGGTGTCGCCGGGTTGAACAACATGGGTCTGTGTAGCCGGCGGCTGTGGGGGTACAGGGGTTGGGCCTGGAGGTGGCGGAGCAGGCGTTGCGGGCACGGAAGTGCCAACGCCGGGAATGTCCAACACCTGCCCTACATAGATAAAGTTGGGGTTGGCGATGTTATTGGCCCGAACGATGGAATCAACCGTGGTGCCGAACTGACGTGAAATTCGCCAAAGCGTGTCCCCGGGTTGGACGATATAGGTGGCCGCCGAGACGGCGACAACCGTGACAAGCAGCAAGACAATGACCGTGATGGTTGCTGTCCAGCGCGACCTTTTCATGACGACTCTCCTTGGTAATATGTCAAGTTATCCCTTGTGACATTATAGACATAACATGATTTGACCGCAAGACTTTTTTACATAAGTTTGCTACATGCATCATGCCAGATTTGCCTATATCATTGCATGAAACCCACGTGAATTCCCGGCGAACAGATACGGAATCCAAAACTATGAGCGCTACCCAAACAAACGACCAAAATTCAGCAAAGCCCATCAAGTTTCATAAGGATGTCCTGACGACTATCGGCAACACACCGCTAGTTCGGCTCAATTCCGTCACGAGCGGGCTTGAGCCACTCATACTGGTCAAAGCTGAGTTCTTCAATCCCGGCGGATCCGTGAAAGATCGCATCGGCTGGCCGATTATCGAAGATGCCGAACGTGACGGTCGCCTGCGCCTCGGGGGAACAATCGTCGAGGCGACCTCCGGCAACACGGGCGTAGGTCTGGCCATCGCCGCCGCGATCAAAGGATATCGCTGTATCTTCGTGATGCCCGACAAAATGTCGCAGGAAAAGATCCTGTTATTGCGGGCTTATGGGGCCAGAGTCGTCGTCACGCCCACGGCCGTTGAGCCTGAGGACCCTCGCAGCTACTACTCCGTAGCCCGGCGGCTTGTCGAAGAAACCCCCAACTCCATCCTGGCCAATCAGTATTACAACCCCATCAACCCCCAGGCGCATTATGAGAGCACCGGCCCCGAGATCTGGGAGCAGACGGCCGGACGGATTACTCATTTCGTCGCCGGCATGGGAACCGGCGGAACAATCGCCGGGACAGCCCGCTATCTGAAGGAACAAAACCCGGAGATTCAAATCGTCGGCGTCGATCCGATTGGCTCCATTTTGTATGAGTTGCATCGTTCGGGTCAGTACACGACGGCCGAGGGGTACAAGGTTGAAGGGATCGGCGAAGACTTTCTGCCGGGCACAACTGATTTGAGCGTGATCGATGAGGTCGTCCAGGTCAATGATCGCGAAAGCTTGTTAATGACTCGCCGTCTGGTTCGCGAAGAAGGCATTTTCGGCGGGGGGTCGGGCGGGGCGGCCGTCGTGGGCGCGATCAAATACGTCCAGAAGCACCGCCTTGGGCCTGAGGCGGTGGTGGTCGTCATCCTGCCCGATTCCGGATCCCGCTACCTCAGCAAGGTATTCAATGACGACTGGATGCGCGAGAACGGCTTTCTCGACCAGGTGTGGAGCGACATACGCGCCGGAGATATCCAGTCGAAGAAAGATAGTGGCCAAATCTACACCGCAGGGTCGAAGGATCGCCTGCTCGACGTCGTGACGCTCATGAAGGAGTACAATATATCGCAACTGCCCGTCGTCAATGCCGAAGAACGACTTGTTGGGCTTGTCAGCGAAATTGATTTACTGAACCACTTACTGAAGACCGACCACGTTCATCAGGCAAACGAGACCATTGAGGGGATGATCAACACCGACGTCCCGGTCGTGGGTCAGAATGCGCGGCTGGAAACCCTGATGTCGCTCATCAAGGATCGCTCGGCCGTCGTGATCGTCGATAACGAAGATCGGGTCAAGGGCATCCTGACCAAGATCGATATCCTGGACTACCTGTCATCGCAGTTGCGGTAACCTACCTCCCGGTCAGGAAGAGTTCATATGATTGCAGAATCGGCCGCGCGGTTACGCGAAAATATTCAGAAAGTAATTGTCGGCAAGGCCAATATCATCGATCTGGCGCTCATTGCCATCCTGTGTGAAGGGCATCTTCTGCTGGAAGACGTGCCGGGCACCGGCAAGACAACACTGACGAAAACCATCGCTGCATCTTTGGGCTGCACATTTCGCCGCGTGCAATTCACCCCCGATCTGCTGCCCTCAGACCTGACGGGCATCTACTACTACAATCAAAAAGCGCAGGAGTTCGAGTATCGCCCCGGCCCGGTGATGGCCCAGATTCTGTTGGCTGATGAGATCAACAGAGCCACACCTCGCACGCAGTCCGCCTTATTGGAAGCGATGCAAGAGCGCCAGGTCACGGTCGATATTGCCACCCATGCGCTGCCAAGGCCTTTTCTGGTTATGGCCACCCAAAACCCTGTCGAGCTGGAAGGGACATTTCCTCTGCCGGAAGCCCAACTCGACCGGTTTCTCATGAAAGTCGCTCTCGGCTATCCGGATGAGGCCAGCGAGAACGAGATGCTGCTGCGGTTTGAGCGAAGCGATCCTCTCGACACTCTGAATAGCGTGGTGGGGCCGGATGATATCCTGAGCATGCAGCAGGAAACCCGCACCGTGCGCGTGGAGAACTCCGTCCGGCAATACATCGTCAACATCTGCCGGGCCACGCGCGCTCATGCCGACGTCATGCTGGGAGCCAGCCCGCGCGCGACAATGGCTCTCTATCGCACCTGCCAGGCGCGCGCCGCCATCAACGGCCGCGATTTCGTCATCCCTGATGACGTCAAAGAGATGGCGCCGCCGGTGCTAACCCATCGGCTGGTGGTGAATCCGCAAACGCGGCTGCGCGGCCGCGTCCCTGAGGATGTCGTCCGCGAGATCGTCGACACCGTGCCCGTACCCGTCGAAGGAAACTAATTCCGCAAACCTCAGGCCATGTCCGAGAGCTTTCACGATCTGGAACTCGTTGCCCGCGATACCCGGAGAGAGACCTCCCGACGCGCCCGCCAAAGTTTGATGCTGGCGGCAATCAGCGGGGACGACTTCGACATGGCCGACATAGCCCATGCGCGCGGGCTTGTGCTGCGCGAGCGAGAAAACAGCGTCTTCAGTGACGTCTGGGTCCCGCTGGCCTTCCTGTTCGTCATCATCGGCATCGTTGGGAACCGCAACCCCGGATTCATCGCTCTGGGCATCTGCCTGCTCATCATCGTCGGCGTCAGCACCGTTTGGAAAAACGTGTCTCTGTGGGGTGTCAGCTATCGGCGCCATTTCGACCGCACTCGAGTTTTCCCCGGCGAAGCGGTCAAAATGGAAGTGGTCATCCAGAATGACAAGCGCCTGCCACTGACCTGGTTGCGGTTTCGCGATCAACTGCCTGTTCCACCGGATACCAATGAGCATCCGCTTTCCCTGTCAGGAGAATTGGCCGGGAATTTTGTGTTGCAGAGCGTCTACTCAATGCAAAGCAAGGAGCGAGTCAATCGCTCGGCAACGCTGCGTTTCCCTGTCCGCGGCTTTTATCGCATCGGCCCGGTGACCTATGAATCGGGCGATATCTTCACCTTATTCACGCGGGAGCGAGAGCACAAATATATCGATACGCTCATCGTCTATCCGCAAATCTGGCCTCTTGAAGAGCTTGGGTTGCCGCCCAAGGAGCCGTTCGGTGAGGTCAAGGTGCATCATAGCCTTTTCACCGACCCGATTCGAACCAGGGGCATCCGTGATTATCACCCTCAGGATCGCTTCCGGGACGTGCATTGGAAAGCGAGCGCGCGGCGGGGTCACTTGCAAACCAAGGTTTATGACCCATCAACGGGGATGACGATGGCGGTCTTTCTGAATGTATCGACATTTGCTCGCCACTGGATGGGCTTTGATCCTGAATTGCTGGAGCGGGCGATCAGCGTCGCCGCTTCCATCTGCAACTATGGCGTTCAGCAAGGTTGGGGGGTCGGGCTTTTCGCCAACGGAGCTGTGCCCAACTCCGATCAGCCAATCCGCGTTCAGCCTGGTCGTTCGCCGGCACAGCTGGGCAATGTGCTGGAAGCGCTGGCGGCCGTCACAGAGTTCGCCACCGGTTCCATCGACATGATGCTGCTGCGCGAGAGCACGCAGTTGCCCTGGGTATCCACGATCGTCCTCATTTCAGCCGTCGTGACCGAAGAAATCCTGATCGCTCTGATACGGCTGAAAGAAGCCGGGCGGCGGGTTGTCCTGTTGGCGCTGGGAGATGATCCACCGCCACAGCTCCAGATCCCCGGCCACATGGAGCAGATCAGCATCTTCCACATCCCCTCGTCGGCGCCCGCGTTTCAGGCCGGACATCGCAGCGCGACGGCTACAGAGGCAGCGCTAAGCAGCATCCCAACCCCGGAACCGGTGCAGCTCAACTTTGAGGTGGTAGAGTGAGATCGGCGGGAATCATCCCCTTGGGTGAACCAAAGGGACGCAAGAGCCTGGTCGCGCCTTCAGCTACCATCTGGGGCTATATCCGCCACGAGCTGCTCTACCTCGGTTTCGCGCTGATGGAGATCGCCTTACTTACCCCTGTCGTCCTGGTAATCCTGGGCTGGGCGCGGTATTGGCCGCCGTATCAGGTCGGATTGTGGCTGCTCCTCATCATGCTGGTGCCGTTCAATCTGATCAGGCTGATGTCCTTGCTGCGCCTCAGCCTCAAACAACAGCGCCAAATCCTGCTCATTGCCTTAGCCATCACCATTTTTCAAAGCTGGCGATTACTGCTTTATAACGCCGGCCCTCCCTGGGACCTGGGCTGGATGCGCGAGTTCTTCAACAGTCTGGGAGAAAGTGGAAATCTCTTGTGGACGCGAGACTTGTCGATCTTCATCGTCACGGCGTTCGTATGGTGGCGCGGGATCAGGCTGGCAATTCGTCACCCGGAAATTAACAATGTGGGCTTGCGCCTGCGCCTCGGCGGATTGATCTTCCTGCCGCTGATCCTGTGGTTCAGCAACACCCTGATCAACACGGGCGTAAATGTCGCGGCGTCTGTCCTCCTGTTCTTCTTTTTCGCCCTGATGGTTATCAGCCTGGTGCGGGCCGAAAATATCGAACAGGAGCAAAGTGGAACAGCGTCGACGCTTAATGCTCGCTGGTTCATGACGGTGGCGCTCGCAGCCCTGCTGATTATCGTCTTGACGGGTGCATTGACCGCCTTGATCACCGGGGAGTCGCTGTTTGTAGTCGTCGCCTGGCTCAGTCCGCTCTGGGCTGCTCTGCAGTTCGGGGCGACTGTGGTCGGCATAATCCTGTTTGAGTTTGCGTACCCTCCCCTGGAGCTTCTCGCCGGATTAGTTCAGTGGCTGAGCGGCATACTGAATATCCTGTTTGGGCAAGTCTCCGCAACCTTGCTGGAATCGCCATTGTTCAGCGACCTGGATTCCCCGTTAATCCCCACCCCCACTGAAACGGCCGAGGCAATAGGGTCAGGTTTCACCGATAAGGCGGCAACGGGCCTGATCATGATCGGTCTGCTGGTGATCATCGCTCTCGCCCTGGCCAGAACGTACCGGCAAGCCACATTTGCCGCCCGCGACAGCGAGCACAGCCGGGCCATCGCCGAGTCTGATGAAAAGCCGGGCATCGGCCGCCGCCTGCTGGAACGGCTGGGAGTTCTCCGGCATTGGCGAGCGGCCGCTTCCGTTCGACGCATCTACCGGCAGATGTGCGCAGCAGCGACAGCGGCGGGCTATCCGCGCTCCGGCTCCGAGACTCCGTATGAGTACCTCTCTTCGCTGAGCCGCGTATGGCCGGAGTATACGACGGAGACCCGTCTAATCACCGAAGCATTCATCCGCGTGCGCTACGGAGAAGTGCCCGAGACGGCTGAGGAACTGGAATCACTCCGGTCTGCATGGCGTCAGTTAGAGGCGGAAGAGCCTAAGCGACGTGAAAAAACCGGAGAGCAGGGGCCTATTCTGACAAAGAGAGAATAGGCGATGGCCTGTCCGTCCTGAACCCTCGATGGGTTCCATCATCCGCTATTCGTCTCGTCGGAATTTTGCTCTTGCTTTTGAGCGGCCACTTGATAATCAACGGCCGCGGCCATGAAGGCGTTGAACAAGGGGTGCGGCCGATTAGGTCGGCTCTTGAACTCGGGATGGAATTGAGTACCCAGCATGAAGGGATGGTCGCGCATCTCGGAGATCTCTACCAATCGACCGTTGGGCGACAGACCACTGAACACCATGCCGGCGGCGCTCAACAGCTCCCGATAGGCGTTATTGAACTCCCAGCGATGGCGATGCCGCTCCGAAATCCTCTCCTCCCCATAGGCAGCATAAGCTTTCGTGCCGTGTTTAAGAATCGCCGGGTAAGCGCCCAGACGCATCGTCCCACCCATGTCGGCCAGCTCATGCTGATCGGGCATCAGACTGATGATCGGATGCTCGCAATTCCGGTCGAATTCGGTGCTGTTCGGCTCATCGCTCCCCAGGATATGCCTGGCAAACTCAATGCACATGACCTGCATGCCCAAACAAAGACCAAGATAAGGGACTTGATTCTCTCGTGCCCATCGCGCAACCTGAATTTTTCCTTCGATGCCGCGCTCGCCGAACCCACCCGGAACCACGACCCCGCTAACGCCATCGAGCTGTTCCCAGCCTTTGCCCTTTTCCAAATCGCCGGAATAAATCCATTCGATCTCTACCTGGCGATCATTGGCAACCCCGGCGTGATAAAGCGATTCGCGGACGCTCATATACGCGTCATGCAGCTCGACATACTTGCCCACGAGGGCGATTCGTATCGCCGGCTTCTCGCGTCGAATTTCACCAATCATCGCTTCCCACTCGGCCAGGTCCGGCTCTGTCTTTGCAACCAGACCCAGGCGCTCCATTACGACCTCAGCCATTTGAGTCTCCTCCAGCAGAAGCGGGATATTGTAGAGAATATCGCTTGTCACTGCGGGAATGACCGCCTCCCGAGACACATCGCAAAAGAGAGAAATTTTGTTCAAGTGTTCTTCAGGGATGGGATGATCGGCGCGGGCAATGATAACATCAGGCTGAATACCGATCCGGCGCAAATCTCTGACACTGTGCTGGGTCGGTTTGGTCTTAAGCTCGCGGCTGGCAGACGAGAAAGGCAAGTAGGTAACGTGGACATAGAGCGTATTGTCTCGGCCGACGTCGGACCGCATCTGGCGCAGCGCCTCCATGAACCACTCGCTCTCAATATCACCAACCGTGCCACCCACTTCGACCAGGACGATCTCCGCCTGACTTTTCTCGGCCACCTGAAAGATGCTGCGTTTTATCTCGTTAGTGATGTGGGGGATGACCTGAACAGTGCTGCCCAAATAATCACCTCGGCGCTCGCGGGCGGTGACTTCCAGAGCAACGCGGCCGGAAGTGACATTCGCTGCCTGATTGAGATTGATATCGATAAAACGCTCGTAGTGACCCAGATCCAGGTCAGTCTCCGCCCCGTCTTCGGTGACGAACACTTCGCCGTGCTGATAAGGTGACATCGTTCCCGGATCAACATTGAAGTAGGGATCAAGCTTTTGCGCGGTCACGCTAAAGCCTCGCGCCTTGAGCAAACGTCCCAACGCCGCTGCCGTCACGCCTTTGCCGACGGAACTCATAACGCCGCCGGTAAAAAAGATAAACTTTGTCATCGCCACTCCCATTAAAGAGAGGTGGGGCATGTCATCCTGGGCGACATGCCCCACCTCTAAACAAATAATCTGTCGTTGGTTTGATACGCTGATCGCGTCGGTGCATACCGTCCTCTCAACGTACCGGAGGATAGCAGTCTTTAGACTGTGTAGCAACCCCATGGCAAGGCAAATCGCATTGTGGCGTGTTCATCTTGCAAGGCCTATCAGGTTCGATGATAATGCCTGCTATCACACCCACAGGAGATCGCCATGCTGGATTTCACAGACAAGGTAGTTTTGGTAACCGGCTCATCGCGCGGCATTGGCCGCTCCATCGCTCAGCTATTCGCGGAGCGCGGCGCGCGCGTTGCCGTCCATTACCATACCAACCGCGCGGCGGCCGTCGTTGCCTTGGCCTCGCTCGCCGGAGAAGGCCACATCCTGGTTCAGGGCGACATCGCTGATCCGGCGGCCGTCGCGGCTATCGTCGATGACGTGGTGGCGCAGGCCGGAAGAATCGACATTCTGGTCAACAACGCGGCGATCTATGAGGATCATCCCTTGGCTGAGACCGATTACCAGACATGGCAGACAAGCTGGCGGCGGACAATAGAAACGAACGTCCTGGGCACGGCGAACATGAGCTATTGCGCAGCTCGCCATATGATTGCCCAGGGTGGCGGCCGCATCGTGAATGTCTCCTCACGCGGCGCATTTCGCGGCGAGCCAACCGCTCCGGCCTACGGGGCCAGCAAGGCCGCGCTCAACGCAATGAGCCAGTCGTTGGCCAAATATCTGGCTCCGTACAACATCTCAGTGGCTGTAGCCGCGCCGGGATTCGTCGAAACAGACATGGCGCGTGGCGCTCTTGCCGGGGAGAGCGGCAATGAAATTCGCGGTCAAAGCCCATTCAACCGCGTGGCCAAGCCGGAAGAGGTCGCCTACGCCGTCCTGTTCCTGGCCTCAGAGGGAGCCGAATTTATGACCGGGGCGATTATCGACATCAATGGGGCATCATATCTGAGGACATGAGGTTCATTCAATAGCATCCTGATGTTGTCAGGAACGGCGGGTCCGCGTCGTCACGGCGAACACGCCCAAAATGACGAAAGTTCCGCCGATGAGGCTGATGCGGGTGGGCATGTCGCCAAACAGGATTAATGCCCAAACAATCGTCACAACCGGACTGAGGGTGAGGATAACGGTGTGGATGCTCATTCGCATCCGACGCAGTGATAGATAGAAAAGCGATCGACTGATCACCACGTCCACCGTCCCGGCCACGACGACGAGCACCCAGGCGATCGGTGTCGGCCACACCAGTTGACCGCGCGCGACCGCGAACAGGAAGAGGAAGAATGCGATTGAGCCTATGCGGAAGAGGAAGAAATCACCAAAGTCGATCCGCTCTCCGTGTCGCTTCACAATGGCCGTATGCAACGCATACAAAAAAGTGGAGATGAGAACCATCAGGGAGCCGAAGCGGAGGTAGTCGCCAGGCTGGAAGCCGATGATGAACGCCCCAATCAGAGCCAGAAGCGCGCCCAAAACCTCGATAGGCTTCAAGCGCTCGCGAAGCCAGAATAGCCCCAGGAGGAGGGAAAACAGGACGGAGGTCTTGCCCAACAAGGAGGCCGTCCCCGGATCGATGAAGGAAACTGCAGCATAATTAATCACCGTCGACGCGGCGACGAGAATGCCTATCGCGGCAAAAAATCGCCAGTGGGACCACAAGACGTCCATATGAATCCGACCGCGAACCGCCTGATATAGCCCAACTTGCACCGCCGCGACCGCCAGAACAAGGAACGACGACATTTCGGGCGGCAGATGGGGCAAGAGCGCCCGGGCAAAGACAAAGTGCAGGCTATCCACAACCAGCAGCACGGCAAAGAGAGCGGCCGTGCTCATGCCGAACGCGATCGGTTTGACGTCGGATTCAGATGTCATTTTGCGGGAAAAATCGGTCAGTCCACGATCTTCACACTGTCGCCCACGGCGATCTCTCCCGGAATCAGAACACGGGCATAGGCGCGCGCCCATCCGGGATTGGTGCGCCAGGAGATCCGATCGAATTGCCGGTCAACAAATGAATCGCGGATGGTTTTGCATGGCGTGACGTAGCGAGTGACCTCAATCAGCACCGTGTCCCCCAGAGCCAGCCGCAAGCCGGCATCAACTATCGTCCAGTCCAACCCTGATATCGTCAGGTTTTCGCCGGTGGAGCCGGGAAAAATCGGGTGACCTTCGTCCTGCAACGCTCGAATAATCTCTAGCGAGTAAAAGCTTATCGCTCTCTCGGGGCCACCGTGATGCACTGTGTCATTGTGAAGGTCACCGCTCAACCCGAGAGAGGTCACCTCGGCCGAAGGTTGCGGCATTTTAGGGACGCCGCCCTGTGAAAGATTGATCTGAAAAATATGAGGTTGATTACGCATTAGTCAAAATCCTGTGGCTGGGGAGTGTAGCCGCTCGATTATGGCTCGTCAAACGCCGGTTCGGTGCCGAGCAAGCAGACAAAATCAGGGCATGTTCGCTATAACCATTTCATCATTGATGAATCCTTAGCCGTGCGTCAGAGGTTCCTTAGAGGAGGCCTAACCGGCGCCAGAGCGGCGCTTTGTCGTCCTATAATCGGGTCGATGTCATTTTTCCGCAAAGGCTGCCTCCTGTCTCTGGCGACGGTCACACTGCTGATCGTATCGCCGATCGCATGGCGCAATGCCGTCAAGCTGTACTACCAGCGCTCAATCTACACCCGCCCCGAAGTGCCCGAAGGCCAGACAGCGGTTGTATTCGGCGCGGCAGTTTACGCCAATGGACGACTCAGCCCCGTGCTGCGCGACCGGGTAGATACGGCTATCGCGCTCTACAAAGCCGGCAAGGTGGGACATATCATCCTGAGTGGGGACAATCGCGAGGCGGACTACGATGAGCCGGGCGCGATGATGGATTATGCCGTCCAACAGGGCGTGGACTCGGCCGACATCACGGTCGATCGGGCTGGACATCGCACCTACGATACCTGCTACCGCGCAGGGCACGTCTTCGATGTGAAGAATGCCGTGCTTGTGACGCAGGAGTTTCACTTGCCTCGCGCCCTGATGACTTGCGAAGGATTGGGGATCAAGTCAGTCGGCGCAGTGGCCGATATGCGACCCTATCGCGGCGCGGGGTGGTATGAGATCCGGGAAACGGGCGCGACGCTGGTGGCCTTATGGGACGTCATGCGGCGCGAACCACCACCGTTGATGGGGCTGTCCGGGACGAATATTCAGCGCACCGAATCCCAATTAGCAGCAGGGAATTGACGAACTAGCGCAAGCTTGCAAGCAATGCGCCGGTGGCCGCCAGGCCGGACAGCACGGCGCCTTCCACGCGCGGCCCATTGAACGCGTCGCCCGCAAACGCGAGCAGCGGGGCCAACGCGCCAAGCAAATAACGCCCCGGATACGTGCTCAGAGGCACTGCGTAGGGCCACCGAACGAGGCGAGCGCCGGTTATTCGCGTGGCGGCCGAGAACCACTCGCCGATCTCCTTCCATATCCAGGCCAATACTTCTTCATCATCCGCCGACCAGTATGCCTCGCTGGCCGCAAGCCCAACATGCGCAGTAATGGCCCTTGAGTTGGCCGAAACCCCTTTTCGGCGATTATCGGCTACCCAGGTAATGGCCTGGTCAGGCCGCTGCACGGCTCCCGGGAACGGCAATTCATCGCCCCCCTCAATCTCAAACAGGCCACAAAGGCAACGGCCGTAGCGAATCGCGGCAAGTGCCCGTCTTTCCTCTTCGGGCAACACTACCCCACCTTCTGCCAGGATCGACAGGGCTTCGGGAACCGGCAGGCACAACAAGGCTGCCCTGGCCTGAACCATCGACGACGGGTTTGGGCCGGCCAAGACCCACTGCTCATCCTGAACAGAGAGAGATTCAATCGGACAGGAGCGATAGATCGGCAGACCCTTTGCCAAATATTCAGCCAGCGCAGTAAATCCGTTGTGGGCAGCATACCGTGGATACCCGTCAACAATCGGCCCTCCAAGGGAGCCGCCCGACCAGCCCCGCGTCCATTCAAAAACCACTCCGTCCCGCAGCCATTGCGCCACAATTATCGCGAATTCAGGTTCGCGGACCGTGAAGAATTGGGCCCCCGAATCGGCACGCCCCTTGCCGACAGAATGGGTCATGATGCGGCCGCCCACCACCGGGGCACTCTCGAAAATAGCTACGCTCAAACCACTCTCCATCAGGCGACGTCCCGCCATCAGGCCCGCCAGACCGGCGCCAACGATGGCGATATCTACCTTACGCGCGGTCATAGCTCTATGAATGTCGCTGCCGGAGGAGTATCACGGCCAGAATTCCGCCCAATATAACGGCCGCCCCGATGAACAACCATGAGGCGATGGAAGAGTTGCTATCCGTAGGCGTGTCGCTTGTTTCAGGTTGGTCCGGCAAAGGTGCGGCAAGTGCAGGTTGAGCTGCGTCGGCAATCACGTTGTCGATCTCAGTCGTGCCTGTCGCCGTGAGCGTTGGAGCGGTTGTAGCCGTAGGTTCTATCGTAGGCGTCTCCGAGGGATGCGGTGTAGCTGTCTGCGTCTGAGTCGGCTCAGGGGACGCCTCAGCTGTGACCGTGCCGTCAGGCATTATCGTCGCAGTGACAACCGCAGTGGGAGTTGGGGTCGCCAGAATGGAGTCTCTCGGCGAGATCAGAGGAACGCTCTCTACTGGAACGTCCGCACTCGTCTCCTCAACGAGGAACACAGGCGCGCCACCAATATCGCACGCCGGGTTGCACAAAGCACCGCGCAAGCGGATGCGATAGAACCCCTTATAAGCGCGGAGTGTCGTCTCCGTGTCACCGAGAGCAGAGATCAGACGCGCCTCGCCGGTGATCGCCGGCACCTTCAAGATCTGGTCGTTTGAATTTCGCGCCCACAGTACGCGCGTGAATCCCTCGGGGCGCTTGAAGGTGAATGAATAAAAATCCTTCTCCTGCTGACGGCCAACCGGAAAGGTGAAGTCGCGGAGATAACGGATAGTCGTCTTGTAGGCATCGAAAGCCGGCCGGCGGGAACCATCGGGACGCAAGATGCCGAAGGACTCGCCACCGGCAGGCAGCAAAATATCCAGCAATTTGTATACGCCGATTGAGCTGGCATTGGCCCCAAAGCCGAGCGCGTGAGCCTGAACGATATACCACGCCTGTTGCTCCAGGTTGACCTGGAAGTTCGGCCGCTCGACCGGCCAGAGCGGGTCGAGGTTCGGCGAGGCGTTGGTCTCGTTAATCCAGATCGGTTTCTTCAGGCCATAGCGTCGCTGAATCTCCCACGTCTCCTGGACAAGCTCCTCCACCGTTTCGACGCGGAAATAAATATGGAGCGTGATGGCATCGAAAAAGTAGCCGTTGGCAGGTCCCTCAGGATCGGAGGTGGCAACATTCAGAAATTGCGCCAGCCAGGTGGGATCATGCCAGTATGACCAACCGGCCAGATGGATAACAGCCTCAGGATCGTTCGCCTTGGCGACCTGCGAGGCCACTTTCAACAACTGATAATAATCACGCGTGGAGCCGCTGAACTCATGGCCATAGACACCGGCTTCGATCTCCGGCTCGTTCCAAATAATCCAGCGATGAACGCCCAGCGGCGCGTAATATTGAACGACCTTGCGCACGTACCCGGCCCACAAATTCCCCGGATCATCTATCGGCAAGTAAAGCCCCCGCGGCACGCCGGAGAAAGGCTCGGCGTCGGTGGCCCAGGGAGGGGTGTTCTTGAGAAGACCCATCACCTCCCGATTCTCTGCCCTGGCATCATCCAGCCATTCTTCCAGAACGTGGAGTGTGTTCCAGTCATCGGGGCCGGTCGGTTGTATCTCATTCCAATAGAAGAGAATGCGATCCCAGCCTACTCCCAACTCGGCCGATTCTTCCGGCTTCCAAAAAGCCTCGACAATGCCAAACCGGGGAACATCCCCATCATCAGGGGCAGATTGCTCCAATGGAGGATTGCTTCCCTGAGCGTAACTCCCACCGGTTGGAAGAGCGATTAAACCTGTCAGCAGCAAAAAAAACAACGAGTGTCGCAAGACAAACTTAAACATCATAAGCAATGCAAGTAATCCGGAAATGTCGGTCCGCAAAGTTTTGATTATAATGTCTGGGGTAATCTTCTCCAATGAACGACCACAACGATTCCCAACCGTTAAGGCTACGACCTGCCCAGGAAGAAGTCCTGGCCTACACCGGCGGCCGAATGGCCATCAGCGCCGTGCCGGGCAGCGGAAAAACTTTCACGCTCTCGCTGCTGGCAACCAAGCTAATTGCCGAAAATCAGTTCGACCCGGCATCAGGCAGACAAGTCCTCATCGTCACGTTCCTTAATAGTAGCGTTGACACCTTCCGTGCCCGAATTCGCAAACGCTTGCAGGAAATGGGGCTGGATGATACGGGCTACGACGTTCGCACACTGCATAGCCTCTCGCTGGAGATCGTCAGATCGGCCGGAGAAATCCCGGCCGACGAATTGACCGTGCTCGATGATCTGCAAAGCAGACAGATCCTGGAGGCGGCCGTCGACGGCTGGATTAACGACAATGTGCGCCTGTGGGAGACATTTTTGCCCGAATCGGGACGAGAGTATAGCCCGCAAATGATCGCTCGCTGGCGAGACATCACAGCCACGACGGCCGCTTCATTCATCCGTGCCGCCAAGAACGAACGCTATACTCCCGCGGCCATCCAGAGCACAATTCGCCGCCGGCAAAACAACGACATCGATCCCGACGAAAGCTCTAACGTCGCCCAATCACCCTTGATGCACATGATGGCCGGAATATATAGTCGCTACCAGTCATCCCTCGACCGCCAGGGCAGCCTGGACTACGACGACCTGATCTGGCGCGCGGCTGATCTGCTCGAGCATCGGCCGGATCTCGTCGAAAGCCTGCGTGGTCGCTGGCCGTTCATACTCGAAGACGAAGCCCAGGACAGCGTGCCACTCCAAGAGATTCTGCTGGACACCCTGACCGGGCCAAACGGCAATTGGGTACGCGTCGGCGACCCAAACCAGGCCATCACCAGCACCTTCACCGCCGCCCATCCGCGCTTCTTCTCGAAGTTCATCGACCGACCTGATGTTGTCGCCAAAACCTTGCCAAACAGCGGGCGCTCGGCCCCCCTGATCATCGGCGCGGCCAATGCGATGCTCAACTGGACAATCGACCAGCATCCCGTGCCGGAAGTGAGGCGAGACGCCTTTCGGCGACAGGACATCCTGCCGACTCCGCCGGGAGATGCGCAGCCGAACCCGCCTGACAGCGAGGCGGAGATGCGCATTCGTGTGTATCGTCATCGCGAAGACGAAGAGATACCGGCCATCGCCCAGCTGGCCGTGGAATACACTCGTCGACAGCCGCAACACACCCTCGCTATCCTGGCTCCGACCCATCAGACAGGTTACGCCATCGCCCAACATCTCGACGCTCTAAACGCCGATTACGACAACTTGTTGCGCGGTAGCGGCCGCGAGCGTGAAGTAGCCGCTGCAATCCATGCCGTTTTAGCCGTATTGGCGAACCCGCTTGATACCAAAGCCCTGAATGCCGCCCATAACAGCCTTTCCGAACTCAAAGAGTCCGGGCCGATTTACGCAGTACTGCCGGAGGAGCCGGAAGATTCGGCCCGGTTCCAGGCACTGCTGCGCAGCGTCTATCGTCCCGAGTCGATCCTCTTCCCTCGCGAAGGCGAGCCGATTGAAAATCTGTTACCCACCGGAGTGGCCTCGGAAGAAGATATCGACCGCCTGGAAAGATTGGCTGGATTTCTGCGCGATAATTTCGATCTACGCACGCTGCCCATCGACGACCTGACGCTGGCTTTGGCTGATGTCCTGTTCGCGCCGCGTTCCGGCAGCAACGCCGCTGATGACACGACTCATGAGCTTGACCTGGCCATCGCCTACCAAATAGCCGGTCAGTTGCGCCAATGGCGCGAGGCGCAACCCGAATGGCGCCTGCCCGAACTGGTGGCCCAACTCCAGTCCGTGGCTACCGGGCGAAGAACGCTGAATGTCGTGCGCGATGACTCGGGATACGAACCCAAGCCCGGCCGCATCTCGCTGACCACGCAGCACAGCGGCAAGGGCCTGGAATGGGACGCCGTTTTTCTCGTGGGTATCGACGGCGTGTGGATCCCCGGCAGTCTGGACGCGCCGTTCCTGGGCGTCCACGACTTCCTGGGTGGCGATCCTAATGCCGAAGCCACCGCGCAATTGTCCTATCTGATGAGCGACGAGGCGGGGATCTATCCCAACCGGACCGCGACCGAATCGGCTCATATCGAAGTCATCTGCGAGCGGTTGCGCTTGCTCTATGTGGGGGTCACGCGGGCGCGCCGTTTTCTCCACATCAGCCGCAGCCGCGCCACGCGCCGCCAGAATCGCGAGCGCGAGGCTGAGCCGGCGACGGTTCTGGGCGTGCTCTATCGCTATCTGCAGGAACGTACCGGGGATGCTCCGGCTGAGTGATCGGCCGATAAACCCTATTCCTCGTCGTTGCCGCAGCTGTGGACCCAATGGTAACCATTGTGGGCAATTAGCTCGTCGGCTTCCGATGGCCCCCAGGTGCCCGTCTCATAGAAATTCAATGGCGGGGCGTGCTTCGACGCCCATCCTTCCAGAATGGGATCGATTAATTGCCACGAAAGCTCTATCGCGTCACTGCGGGTGAAGAGCGATGCATCACCCTTGATGACATCCAGTAATAGGCGCTCGTACGCTTCAGGAATTGCCAGCGCGCCGAATGTCTCCTGATATTGAAACGACATCTCGACGTCGCGCATCTCGGCCGCCGTATCGGGCACTTTAGCCTGAAAAGAGAAATGGATACCCTCGTCCGGCTGGATGCAAATCGACAACCGGTTAGGCTCAAGCTTGGCGCCCTCAGGCATAGGGAACATCACATGGGGCGGCCGCTTGAAAAAGATGGAGATCTCCGTCACCTTTGCCGCCAGCGCCTTACCTGAGCGCATGTAGAACGGAACCCCTTGCCAGCGCCAGTTATCGATAAAGAATCGCAAAGCCGCGAAAGTAGGTGTGGTCGAGCCGAAAGCAACACCTTTGGCGTCCCGATAAGTGCGATATTGCCCACGCACCGTACATCCGGCAACCTCGTGTGGCTTAATCGGCCGGATGGCGCTGAACACTTTGGCCTTCTCATTACGGATCGCTTCGGCGTCGAATGAAGACGGCGGCTCGGCGGCAACAAGGGAGAGAAGTTGCATCACGTGGTTTTGCATCATGTCCCGCATAACGCCCACGCCATCGTAGAAAGTGGCCCGGTGACCTACATCCACCGTTTCGGCAACCGTGATCTGCACGTGGTCGATGTAGTTTCGATTCCAGACCGGCTCATAAAGCGAATTGGCGAAACGAAACACCAGCAGGTTCTGAACCGTTTCCTTGCCCAAATAATGATCGATCCGGTAAATCTGGGACTCAGCCAGCACCTGGTGAATGGAATTGTTCAATTCCTGCGCGGATGCAAGATCGTGACCGAATGGCTTCTCGATCACTACCCGTCGCCAGGCGAGATCTTCCCTCACCATATCGGCCGCCCCTAAATTCCCAATAACCACTTCATACAGATTAGGCCCAACCGACAAATAATAAATTCGATTTCCCACCCTGTCGGTTTCCCATTCGGCGATGCGCTTGTCGAGGGCGGCGAGTTCATCCAGCTTGGAAATATCCCCCTGAAAATACACGATGTTCCTGGCGAACTCCTGCCATTTCCCGACATCATAGGTGTTCGGCGAGAACTCCTTGACGCCGGATTCCACATACTCACGGAATTCATCATCGGTATACTCGCTACGAGCCATGCCGACGATCCGCCATTCCTTGGGCAAACGTCCCTTGCGATAAATATCATACAGAGAAGGAATCAGCTTGCGATGTGTCAGGTCGCCTGAAGCGCCGAAAATAACAATAGAGACTATTTCTTCCATCAGTTTTCTCTCACGAGGGCAACGGCTTGACGTTGATAGAAGCTATTGCCCGAAATAGCGGGGATATCATCCACGACTTAAGCCATGGTTTATATGATAGCAAAAAGGCGGTCCGGCCGATAGCCAAACCGCCTATTGATCAACTATTCAACATCATTCAGCGCTAAATCTTCGTGAAGCTATCGAGAACATCCGCCACAAGATCAAAGCGACCAAACGCCGGCATAATGTAGAAGCCACGGACATATGGCCGCAGCGTTTCCGCAATTTCGCGAGCAATCTGAACCCCTTCGGTGACCGGCTTGTCGGCCGCGCGCATCCGTTCCCGCTTTTCTTTGGGAATATAGATGCCCGGCACCTCGTTATGAAGAAATTCAGCATTGCGGCTGTTATAGAGAGGCTTAATGCCGGCGATGATCGGCGGTGGGGCCTCGCCGTAGGTGCGTTCGTAGGTCTCCAAAAAAGAGACGGCCGCCACGGGATCGAACACCGGCTGCGTCAGCGCAAAGTCCGCGCCATGTTCTACCTTCTTGCGGAGCAACTTCAGTTCTGATTCCACATTCTTGGGCGTCAAGGACAGGGCACAACCAACCACAAATGTAGTGGGCTGGTCAATGGACTGGCCCGCCTTGTCGAGGCCATGGTTGAACTGCTTCTTGACCAACTCAATCAACCCGGTAGGCACGATGTCATAGGTATCCATCGCTTCGGGAAAGTCACCGATGCGCATGGGATCGCCCATCGTCACCAGAAGGTTCCGAATGCCCATGGCGTGGGCAGCCAGCAGGTCGCCCTGGATACGCAGAATATTCCGGCCACGTGTCGGGAAATGCAGCACCGTTTCCAGGCCGACATCCTTTTGGATGAGATAAGCGGCTGCCCAGGCGCTCATTCTCATGCGCGCCAGCGGGCTATCGGCAATATTGAGAAATGTCGCTCCAGCCTCGCGCAGCATTCGCGCTCCGGCCAAAAGCCGCTCCGGCGCGGCACCCTTGGGCGGATCCATCTCCACAGTCAGGATGAGTTGATCACCGGCAAGATGCTGCGCGAGGCGAGTTGGCTCATCACCTCTAACGACCGTCGTTTCCGGCCGGCTGGTGATGCGAATTTCGGGCAGCGACATCGAAAACTCGCCAGGGTTATCAATCGCTTCGCGCATTGCCTTGATATGCTGCGAAGTCGTGCCGCAACAACCACCAATCAGGTTGACACCGGCCTTCAGGAAGGCGCGGGCATAGTCGGCGAAATAATCAGGTGTGGCCGGATACATGACCCGCCCGCCCTGCATTTGCTCCGGCCAACCGGCATTGGGCGACGCGGACACAGGAATATCAGGAGCCAACTTGCGGACGATACCGGCCAGACGCAAGACCTGGGCGGGGCCACTGCTGCAGTTGATCCCGACAGCATCTACATCGAGCGAGGTCAGGTTCGTAGCGATGGCCTCAGGGGGGTAACCCAGGAGCGTCTTGTCATCACGTGTAAAAGTCATCTGCACGATGATCGGGATATCCTTGCTGATCGATCGCGCGGCAGCTACAGCCGCTTCGATCTCCTTGATATCCGACATCGTCTCAATAATGATCAGGTCCACACCCTGCGGCTCGGCATTGATCAGGGCATCGATTTGTTCGGTGAAAGCTTCTTGTGCTTCGGCCGAAGATACCCTGCCCAGGGGAGCCAGGCGAGCGCCCAATGGCCCAACTGAACCGGCCAGCAGCACTTCCTTGAACGAACCCGCAATCACCCGGCGGGCCACGGCCACGGCCGCATGATTGATCTCCACCACCTTGTCCTGCTTGCCATACTCGGAAAGCTTGAACCGATTCGCCCCAAATGTGTTTGTCTCAATGAGGTCGGAGCCTGCGTCGATATACGATCGATGGATCTCAGCCACGACCGCCGGATTATCGAGGTTGACCATATCAAACGACTGGTCGATGGGTATACCGCGCCCGTGGAGCACAGTTCCAAAAGCCCCATCCATCAGGATGGGGCCGTTGTTCACACGTTCTTTAAATTCGAGCCGATTCATATTTTCGTTTCACCGCTAATCAAACTTTTCTCCTCTTAACTATAGCTATATTTCTTAAGAGATCACTGTCGTTATGCGCGACACAATATTTGAGAAAAGTTCTTTCACGAGGAGCCACTCGATTAATTCCCAAACAGCTCCTGAATCATCGGCATCGCCACGTCACTGTTCAGCAACAAAACCGAAGCTCCGCCCGGCGTCCGAAAGCTGGTGACGTAATCCTGATCCAGCACGCGATTTTGCGTATTGTCCGACGGGATATCACTAACTGTCTTGGCCAGGCGGACGAGCTGCTCCAGATTCAGGTCAGTGCGTATTCCTCCCTCGACCTCACGATACAAAGACGGCGCTCGCAAGATCATCTGGCCGATACCCAGGCTGAGCGCTTTGCTGCGCGCGGCAAAAAGCACCTGCTGTTGGCGATAGGCGCGGTTGAAATCGCTGTCGGCGTGGCGCGTGCGCGCATATTTGAGAGCCATTTGACCATCAAAATGCTGCATGCCGGCCGGAATGAACAATGGATCGTAACCATAATCCATGTCGGGATAGAGCGAGTCGTTGATATCATAAGGCACCTGGACGTCGATGCCTTCCAACAGATCGACTATCCGGACAAACGCGCCGAAGTCCACCATGACGAAATGATTAATCGGAATGCCCAGGTTAGAGGAAACCGTCTGCATGGCCAATGCGGCGCCATCCAGATAATCACCTTCTCGCGCTCCATAGACCAGGGCCGTGTTGATTCGATCCTGACCATAGCCGGGGATCTGGACATAAAGATCCCGCGGAATCGAAAGAATCGACATCGAATCTGCCTCAGGATCCACCGAAATCACCATCATCGAGTCAGTCCGGGAAACAAACGCCTCGCCCGGGCGACGGTCGATACCCACCAGCAAGATATTCACCCGATCGTTGCCTTCCCAAGCCCCAATCGTAGGTTGGACAGCAGGCTCAGCGGTCGCACCTTCAATAATGGTCACAGGGGCTAATCCGCCATCAACAGACGTTAAGCCTCCGTCAATTCCTTCGGCCGCGGTTTCATCGCTATCCGGTGCAGTCATCAAATGTTGCACTGTGAGATAGGCGAAGATCAATACGGCAATAGCAGACAAAACAAACGCGACCGATAACAGCGCGCTCAACCAACCGGGTAATAATGGCTGTCGATTCAACTTTACACTCAAACCTGCTCGTAATTGGGCGTCCTCAATGAGAGGGCACTTTTAACATTATACATTCATAACGACCGGGGAGCCTTGCTGGTTCCCGTCGGGTTGCCTCTGATTCTTCTACTTCTCATAACCCATTTATTATGATATTATTGATAATAATGCTTGGCCGAGATTGACGATAACGTCAGCACTCGGTACAGTTTGTCTGGTGCGGGGCCGCCCACCGGCTTCGCCTAATCAGCATCGGATTATTGATAATTACCATGGCCCTGGATCGCTACGGACGAAATATTAATTACCTCAGAATCTCGTTGACCGACCGGTGCAATTTGCGCTGTGTCTATTGCATGCCGGAGGACATGACCTTTCGGCCCCGAAGCGAGTTGATGCAGGATGATGAAGTGATTCGACTGGTACGGCTCTTCGCCGACCTCGGCTTTCATAAATTCCGGCTCACCGGGGGTGAGCCGACCGTTCGTGCCAATATCGTGGAGATCGTCCGTCAGATCGCGGCGACGCCCGGCGTCGAAAAGGTCGCCATGACAACCAACGGGCTGCTGCTCGATCGCCTGGCCCAACCGCTGGTCGATGCCGGTCTTAATCGGGTGAATATCAGCATCGACACCCTCGATCCGGCCAAATTCAAGAAGCTCACTCGCTGGGGCAATGTCGAGGATGTATGGCGGGGAATACGCGCGGCCGAAGCCACGGACCTGGAAATCAAGCTTAATGCCGTGGTGGTGCGAAATTATAACGATCAGGAAGACGTAGTTGATCTGGCCCGTTTGACCCTCTACCGGCCATGGCAGGTCCGATTCATCGAGATGATGCCTTTCGGAGAGATCAGCGATTTTCAATTAGCCGGCGTTGTGACACAAGAAGAGATCATCAAAACGATTGAGTCCGGTCTGGGAGCGCTAACACCGGTCAACCCGGGTGAGCTGGACGGTGAAGCCAGCCTGTACTATCTTGAGAATGCCAAAGGGCGCGTCGGTTTCATCAGCTCGGTGAGCCATCCGTTTTGCGCCAGCTGCAACCGCACGCGATTGACGGCCGACGGCCGCCTGCGACTCTGCTTGTTGCGGGAGAAGGAAGTCGATCTGCTGACTCCCATGCGCGATGGCGCTACAGACACAGAAATGCTGGCCATCATCAAGGAAGGTATCTGGTGGAAACCCTGGGGGCATCAACTCGCCGAAGATATCGTCCCGCTCAACCGGGTGATGTCGGAGATTGGCGGATAGTGCTTGCCCTCATCGGCCGTTCGTGACGCTGTTTGGCCCCATCGGCGGGGCGAAACGTCCTAAGGGCGCTTGCGTCAACCCCCAACTCTCCTGAATCAGGTAGAGAGGCCGGCCTTTCACTTCGTCATAGATTCGGCCGAGATATTCGCCAATAATCCCCAGACTGATGAGCTGGACACTGCCAAGAAACAGAACAACCACCAGAGTAGTGGCCTGCCCCAACAGTGGCTCATGGGGCCCCAGCAAGCGGACGGTGACCACGCCAAGTATCCCCAGCACACTAATCCCGGCAATGATAAACCCCAATATGGTCGCCAGCTGCAGTGGAAAATAGGAGAAACTGGTGATCGCATCGAGAGCGAACGGCAGCATTTTCTTCACGCTGGTGAACTTCGCCTCACCGGCATAGCGCGCCTCGCGATTGTATTCTACGCCGATCTGCCGAAATCCTACCCAGGGCACCATGCCTCGCAGAAACCGGTTGCGCTCGTTCATGCCGCGGATGGAATTGATCACGCGTCGATCCATCAGACGGAAATCGCCAGTGTCCAGCGGTATATTGATACTGGTGATGCGATGGATCAGACGGTAGAAGAGCTTGGCGGTTGTCAGCTTAAACCACGTCTCGCCCTGACGGCTGGCCCGAACGCCGTAGACCACATCATAACCGGCGCGCCATTGCGCCAGCATGGCCGGATAGACCTCGGGGGGATCCTGCAGGTCGGCGTCCGTGAGGATGACGGCGTCGCCCTGAGAAAAGTCCAGACCGGCCGTCGCCGCTATCTGGAAGCCGAAATTGCGCGAAAAGCTCAGTCCCTTCACTCGCGGGTCACGCTCGTGTAACCGGGCGATCACCCCCGCCGAATCATCGCGGCTGCCATCATTGACGAGGATGAGTTCCCAACTCTCTCCCGCACCATCAAGCACATCCCGAACGCGCTCATATAACGCATCGAGAACGCTTTCTTCGTTATAGACAGGAGCAACGACCGAGATTAAGTCCTTACGATTTTCCACGGGTGTGCTATACCTCTAATCCGATCAATAATCCCACATGCTCGGACGGATATAAAGTATCATCATCCGGCGCTGATTTGTCGCCAAATATGGCGGCTCCCGTCACCTTATACACGGCCGGAGACAGGAAAACGTAATCAAGGCATTCAGCGGCAACCGGCTGCGGCTGAACCAGATTCGACGGATAAGTCGCCAGCGGATCGCGACCGTGCACCTCTGCAAAGGCCGAACGATAGGACTGGTACATGAAAGTGACGGCAATCCCTTGCGAGGATTCATTAAAATCACCACAAATCACCTGCAACGGCACACGTTTCTTTTCGTTGATCCAGCCCACCAGGTTCATTGCTTGCTCGGCACGTGCTTCAAATGCACCTGCCCCATGATGCAGTTGAACGTTGACAAAGTCAAGAGACTGCCGCCGCGAGCCGGCCGCCCCCGCGGGCAGCTCAAGATTCGCTCGAAGCGCTATTCGTCCGTCAACCCCTAACTCCTTGGTATCATGATAGATGATGGGCAGGCGGGTCATAATCCCCATCCCCCTGGACCAATTTCGCAACCCCGAACGGCGGCCCTGTACAATTCGGTAAGGTCGGCGGCCGTCGCCCGATGTCCTGATGTTGACCTGCCGCGCCAGCCAGCTCCCCTGGCCGATAGATAGATCAATCTCTTGCAGAGCGATGATATCCGGCAGTTGATCCAGAAGCTGGCCAACCAGCAAATGACGGCGAGCCAACCACCGGTTTGTCCGGCCACGGAGATTGAGAGTCGCCACCGTAAAGCCGTACATAGGCACAGGGATTCGAGCTACTTGATTGAGAGATCAAATTCACCGGCGGGGACAGCGGCCTGGACAATCTCTTTATCAATATGGACGGTAAGGGTGAACGGCACATCAGCTCGCACACGAATCGAATCATTGCTGCCAATGAGGTCGAGCGAACCATCATTACCGAGAGACAGGTTGCGAACCCCATACGCTTCATCAGTGGTCAGTATTCTACGCCAGGTCACCTGACGCAATGGCCAGTCAATGGCCAAACCCAGCACCTGTTCCAGGATCATCGGAATAATGGACGCCGGCGTGATGCCGGAAATATCCTCGACTTGCGGCTCCGCGGGGCCAAGCTCTTCAGGCAGATAACTTTCCCAGAATTTTCCCGTCATTTCAAACACTTTGTCAACCATATCGAGATGGACCAGGGCCAACTTGTGCCCCAATCTGTGCTGATCGGCAACACCCAGGCCGCGAAGCACCATATAAGTAAGTGCCGGTCGCACCGCTCCACGCCATCCGTTACCGGTTCGCGCATTGTAGGCCTCGCTGTCGGCCGAGAGGCTGGGGATCACATTTTCGGTGCGGAACGACCACGTGTCGCGCAAGTGTTGAATAAACAAGGGGAGCCTGTCCTTGGGGACAAGATGTGGATCAAGCAAAGCCCAATAGGATGCGATACTCTTTACTGGACTAAAAGAACGATCCGGCCCGATGTCCTGGTAAAAATTAAGCGCTCCGTTCCACATGTTCTCATTGATTGTCTTCACGAGCCGCTCTCGCTCGGATGAGACTTCCTCAGCCAATTCTTCTTCGCCAAGCAAAACGGCCATCCGCTCCAGCATGGTGCAATCGAGGACGGCCTGGGCGTTGATGTCTATCCAGGCCCAGTGTTGGTGATGATATTGGCCATCGGGGACGCGAGGCTGATTCACCAGGCTGCTGGCATAGGCCGTCGTCCAATAGAGGCCGTTCGGCCAGGTACGATTAGCGCGACACCAACGATGATAGGCCATCAACGGATAGAAGACGGCCGCGATGCGTTCCTTATCCCCGGTCAATCGAAAATGACGCCATTCAGTCCACCCCATCGTGTTAGGGCCGGTGCTGTTGGGATCATAGGATTCGTGGAAATCTTCGCCGGTTTCGGGGTCCAATTCGCGACAGATAAACCCGTTGTCATGTTGACCGGCATAGAAGTTGTCGAGGAATTCGATCAGGTTGAACGAGCCGGGGATATAGCCCGCCGCATTGGCGATCAGCGCGCTCCGGCCCATATGGATCTTCCGGCCAGGGTTGGGCTGATTATAACCCGCGACCAGACCGGATTCGATCGAAGGCTGATGCAAGGCTGCCCAAAATGAACGCCAGGCTTCCCAATACAAGCCAGGCAAGTTTGAATCTTCGGGCAACACCGGGATTGGCAGGCGAGGGCGAACTTCTTCGAAATCAGGTATTCGCTGCGGGGTGCGTCCACGCTGCCTGAAACTGTTTTTCTCCACCAGGGGATCGGCAGGTAAAGAAAAACGTGCGTCCACAATAGGCTCCTGTCAAATCAGGCCGGTCGAGTATCTGCGTACTCGACCGGCCATATCAATCCGTTAGGGCAGAATCTCTTCGATGGTAATCCGCGCGATCGTGTCGCCCGCAGGCGCATACGGGTTACGCGAGGGATCTCGTGGCGTGATTCGCTCCACGACGTCCATCCCTTCGATCACCTTGCCAAAAATCGTGTAACTGCCATCGAGCTGGCTCACGTCGCCATAGGTGATGTACCACTGACTGCCGTTCGTGTTAGGTCCGGCGTTCGCCATGGCGACAACTCCCTTCTCGTCATGCGACAATGAGGAGTCGATCTCGTTCGGGATGTAATATCCCGGCCCGCCGCGCCCCGTGCCGCTGGGATCGCCCGTCTGGGCCACAAAGCCGGGGATAACGCGGTGAAAAGTGATGTTGTCGAACCAGCCATTCCTGGCAAGGAACACAAAACTGTTCACTGTTTGCGGGGCCGACTTGGGCAGCAGTTCGATCTTGAACGTGTCCCCTGATCCCATCTCAACCGTCGCCACATAACGGGCGTCGGGATTAATTGTCATTTCCGGCGCCGACTTGAATTGTCGAGCTGCCAGTTCCTTCAAGCTGATTTCGTCTTTCACAAAAGCCTCCCAGGCTTCGAATTCGCGGGGAAGTGATTCACCCGCGACGATCTGTCCATTCACAATTGCTGACGGGGTGCCGGGCAAACCCAGACCCATGGCCTCCTGCTCGGAAGCCGAGACAAGGTCAGTGTAAGTACCGTCGTCCAGTTCCGTGGTGAAACGTGAAACATCAAGGCCCAGTTCTTCAGCCAACGCTACGAAGAAATCCCGCGCGGCGGCGCTATCCAGTCCTGCCCATTGATCCTGTCGCGAGAACAACAAATCATGGTATTCCCAGAACTTGCCTTGAGCGCCGGCAGCCTCGGCAGCCTCGGCCGATTTTTGCGCGTTAGGATGAATACTAGTCAGCGGAAAGTGGCGATATATGATCTGAATCTGTTCAGGATAGGCGTCTACCAGACGCCCCAGCAGGGGAGCAAACCCTGCGCAGCCCGGTCACTGAAAATCGCCATATTCGATAATCGTCACCGCGGGGTTCGATGTGTTGCCCTGCTTCCAATCCCGTTCACGAGCTTGCAGAGGATCGTCTATGCTGGAGATAGCCGTGTCACTAGCCTCCACTCCTGATCCTTCAGCCGGCTCTCCGGTTGGAGAGGATTCCGTCACCGCTGCCTGCTCTTCACTTCCTTCCTGTTCGGCCACTTCGGCTCCTCCGGAGCCACAAGCGGCGATAAACAAGGACAGAAGAATGAGCAGCAATCCGATCTTCTTCATATCAGATTACTCCTATATCCGTGTTCCAAAAGAAAAACAGGCAGCCGAGGCATGTTTCACTTCGGCTGCCTGAGCACGTTAAATGGATTAACGACGCGGCGGGCGGCCGCCGCGATCGCCACCACGGTCGCCACCTCGACGGTCGCCACCTCGGCGGTCGCCGCCTCGGTCGCCATTGCCGCCGCGCGGCCCGCCGCCACCCTTGCGAACGGCATCCTGGGCGCGAGCCTCGTCGAGGGTCCAGCCCTCAAGCACGGCGCGACGCGAGAGGCGGATCTTGCCTTCGCTGCTGACGTCGGTGACCATAACCATGACCTCGTCACCCATCTTGACGGCATCCTCGACGCGCTGCAGATGCTCTGAGGCCAATTGCGAGATGTGGACCATGCCGTCCTGGCCGGGAGCCAGCTCGACAAACGCGCCAAAGTCGGTGATGCGCACGACCTTGCCCGTGAAGATTTCGCCCAGATCGGGATCATGAGTCAGCATGTGGATGCGCTCCAGCGCGGCTTCGGCCTTCAGGCCATCCACACCGGCGACAAACACCGTGCCGTCTTCCTGAATATCGACCGAGACTTCGAACTCTTCCTCGAGGCCGCGGATCGTCGCTCCACCCTTGCCGATGACCGCGCCGATCTTCTCAGGATCGATCTTGATCGTCAGCATGCGCGGCGCGTAGAGGCTCAATTCCTTGCGCGGCGCAGCGATGGTAGCCAGCATTGAGTCGAGGATCTCCATCCGGCCCACCCGCGCCTGTTCCAGCGCTTCAGTCATGATATTCATGTCCAGACCGCTGATCTTGATGTCCATTTGCAGAGCCGTGATGCCGTCGCTCGTGCCCGCAACCTTGAAGTCCATATCACCGAGATGGTCCTCAAGGCCCTGGATGTCGGTGAGAACGGCATATTTGTTGCCGTCCGTCACCAGGCCCATCGCCACGCCGGCTACCGGTCGCTTGATGGGCACACCGCAATCCATGAGCGCCAGGCTTGAGGCACAGACGCTGGCCTGGCTTGTGGACCCGTTCGATGAGAGAACCTCCGACACGACGCGAATCGTATAGGGAAACTCCTCCTCAGACGGAATCATCGGCAACAGGGCGTTCTCCGCCAGCGCGCCGTGGCCAATCTCGCGACGGCGTGGGCCGCGCATGGGCCAGGTCTCGCCGGTGGAGAAAGGCGGGAAATTGTAATGATGCATATAACGGCGGGTGTCTTCAGGCGACAGACCATCGAGCTTCTGGGCCTCGCGAGGTGTGCCCAGAGCAACGATCGACAACACCTGGGTCTGACCGCGCTGGAACAAGCCGGAGCCATGAGCGCGAGGGCTAAGGCCCACTTCGGACGAGAGCGGCCGAATCGTCACGTAATCGCGGCCGTCGGGGCGAATGCCATCGTACAGGATGCGATGACGCACGGCCTTCTTGATCTCGTCGGCGAACACTTCACGCACTGCCTTCGGGTCAGTCGCCTCATCTTCATTCAGGAAGCTGTCGACAACCTCGTCGCGCAAGACATCGAGCGCCTCATTGCGATCTTCGCGCTTGGTCGTGGAGGAGATGACCTCGGCGATACGATTGCCGATGCGCCCCTTGGTCGCGCTAACGATGGCGGCGTCGATCCCGGAGATGGTCGGCTCGCGCTTTTCCTTGCCGACGGCCGCCTGCATCTCTTCGAGCAGAGTGATGATGGGCTGTAGCGCCTGATGACCGAAAGCCAAGGCTTCAACCATCACCGCTTCGGGAACTTCATTAGCGGCCGCTTCGACCATGATAATGGCGTCGCGTGAACCGGCAATGCGCAAGTCGAGGTTGCTCTCAGCCATCTCCTGGATGGTCGGGTCGGCCACGAATTGCCCGTCGATATAACCGACGCGAACCGCGCCGACCGGCCCGTTCCAGGGCACATCCGAGATTGTCAGCGCCGCGCTGGCGGCATTGACCGACATGATATCCAGATGATGCACGCTGTCGGATGACAGGGTTGTGACGATCACCTGCACTTCGTTGCGCATCCCATCCGGGAACAGGGGACGCAGCGGCCGGTCCGTCAGGCGAGATGTCAGGACCGCCTCAGTGGTCGGCTTGCCCTCGCGACGGAAAAAGCCACCGGGGATACGCCCGGCAGCATACATCTTCTCTTCGAAATCAACGCTGAGAGGGAAGAAATCCAGTCCCTCGCGCACGTTTTTCGACATCGTAGCCGTGGCCAGCAACATCGACTCACCGACCTGCAGCGTAATCGCGCCACCGGCTTGCTCAGCCAGCTTGCCGGTCTTGATGGTCATATTGTGCCTGCCCACCATGGCTGAAAATACAGATTCAGATCCCATTCTATTTTTCCTTATTCAGTATTCAATCGCGAGACCAACTATCCAAAAGGCGAAACAACGAACAAGCAGCCATTTCGGCGCTGCCATGCTCGTGCTTCTTCATCTTTGGGACAAGCGATCCCGCATAACTCGATTGGGGGAGCAGATATGGGATTAGGGACTGGGGATTGGCTCTTACACCCCCATCGGCGTAAGTGACAATACCCAATTCCTAAACCCGTCCGTTTATTTTTCTGCTCCTGGAAAAAGGGCGAAGTCGACTTCGCCCTTTTTTCGTTATTCCATTATCAATTAACGGCGCAGACCCAGGCGACTAATAATAGTCCGATAACGATCGGGGTGTTCCTTGCGCAAGTATGCCAACATCCTGCGCCGCTTGCCTACCAGTTTAAGTAACCCGCGGCGGGAACTCTCGTCATGCTTGTGGGTGTTCAAGTGCTCCTGGAGCTGGCGAATCCGCTTGTCCATGAGCGCTATCTGTACTTCGGGCGAACCGGTGTCGCCGTCGTGGGTCGCAAAATTGCCAATTAATTCGGCTTTCTCTGCCACAGTCAAGGGCATGTCAATCCTCCGTAGAAATAGATATTTTCAAGACGAATGAGGTAAGTCACCTCAGCCGAGAGGCCGTCGTGCCGATAACGTCGTACCTTTCCGCCAGAGGGGTATTATAACCAAGGAATGCCGGGTGACAAGCACACCGACGATTCTCTCAGGTGGCGTGGCATTACGCAACGAGAATATCCGCGCCGATTCCGATGTCTGCCAGCATTTTGCCAATCTCATCACGATAATTGGCGTTCATGATGATCACGAAATCGGGCCGGATATTCACCAGCTCCAATGGCGGCACGATTTGTTGGCCGGTGCCGGGGACATACTTGCCTTGCTTGCGTGGATTAATATCGACCACGGCCGCGATCTCTTCGCCGGTCGCCATCGCGTTCAGGAAAGTCACGCCCTTCGAACCCGCGCCCCAGACAACGCCACGCTTCCCGGCCCCGGCCAACGCCGCTAACCTTGCCTGCCATTCATCCCGCTTGGCCTGATAATGGGCGGCAAAGGAACGGGCGTCGGCCGTCAGTTGCGCCAATTCGGCCGAGGCATCCTGAGGTAAATCTGCCCCATCATCCGGCACGGCTTCGATGGTCAGGAACTGTCCACCAAACACCTCGTTGACCGCCAGCACTTTGAAGCCATGGCGCTGGAAGAGGTAAGCCAGCGAGAGCGGACTGTAATAGGAGCAATGCTCATAGATCACGTCCCAGATACCGCCTTGGCGCAGTGTCCACAGCGAGTTTGGCACCTCAAAGAACACCACCGACTTCTGATCGCCTACGGCGCGTCGAACCTGGGCGATGAACGCGTCGGGGTCTTCGATATGCTCGAGCACGTGGCGGCAGACGATGAGATCCGCGCGCTGGTGCGTGTATTTCTCGGTGTAGAAGTCCTGGACAAAGGTAACATTCGGCGCGGTGTAGCCTTCTTCAGGCACATAGCTGGGATCGTACCCCCAACCGCGATTCCCCTGCTTCGAGCACATCATAATCAGGAAGTCGCCCTTGCCGGCGCCGATTTCGACGATGTCCTTGTCATGCAGATCGTATTTGGCGATCAGGCCTTCAGCCAGGGCGGTCGCGTATTCCTGGAATCGGGGTGAGAAATGGAGCGAGTTCTCGTACTCCTGCGTGTATTCCATCAGCGAAGGATCGAAATCCAGGTTACAGGTATGGCCGCAGCCGGGCAGATAGCCCAAGCGAATATCTCCGCGTGGCGCATTGATCGCTTCCCCTCGCGTCGGCCACAGCACGTTACAGTGAACCGGTACCTGCTTCATTTCGATAAGAGAGAGCACGTCCGATTCGGGACAAACCGGCAGTTTTTTTGAGTGATTCATCGTTTATAGGGTATAGATTTCAGGTGACAGGCCCATGGCGTGAAGATCGCGGGTGATCTCATCCAGATAGACGGGGTTCATGATGATAACAACATCGGGCCGATATTCTTGCAGGAAAGACGGCGCAACGATCTCCTGCCCCGTTCCGGCCATGAACGTGCCGGTTTTGATCGGGTTGATATCGACTGCATAAGCAATGTCGTCCAGTGTTTGGCCCAGCGTTGTCAGAAACGCCACGCCCTTGGAGCCCCCACCCCACAACACCGCTTTCTTGCCCGCAGCTTTCATCTCCCGCAGCTTGTCCTGCCAATCTGCCCGCTTCGCCTCGTAATGTTCGACAAAATATTCAACCATCTTCAGGGTATCGGCGGGGCTTTCTTCGTCTGCCAGAGGAGCAGCGGCCGAGGCGCTCTCTGTCGGGCGGGCCTCGATCATCAAATACTGATCATCATAGACCGTCCATAACTTGTTCACTTCAAAGCCGTTCGCGCGGAACAGTCTGGCCAGCGAGCCTTTCGTGAAGTAGGAGCAATGTTCGTAGTAGACATCCCAGAAAGCCACATCGCACAACACATAGCGCGCGTTGGGTATCTGGAAAAAGACGATGGTCTCATGTTTATCGCCGATCGAGCGACGGACGGTCGCCACGAATTCGCCAACATTGGGAATATGCTCCAACGTCATTTTGCAGCAGATGAAATCAGCCCGATAGTCGGCGTACTTCTCCGAATAAAAGTCGGGGATGAACGTCAGGCGATCGGCCGCTGGGCTGGGATGGCGGCCGGGGACGTAGGCCGGATCAAACCCAACCCCCCGATTCTCGCCCATCTCGCACAACATCGTGATGAAGTCTCCCTTGTCGCAGCCGATCTCGATGATGTCCTTGCCGCGCAGATCGTATTGGTCGATGAGATCACTCGCCAACGCCTGATGGAACTTGTTGAAGGTCGGCGAATAGCCTTGCGTCGCTTCGTAACGCTCCGTGTATTGCGTCAGCGCCTCATCAAAGGCGATATTCGAAATAAAGCCACATCGTGGACACGCGGCGAGAGAGATGTCCCCGGTCTGAAACCCTAATGCCTCATCTCGGCTCATCACGAGAAGAACGCTATTCACCGGGACATTCTTCACAGTATAAAATATGGACATGCCGGGCGAACCGCAGGCCGGACATGCATGGTCAGCGCTTTTCATGAGCGTACCTCGATTGATAAATTAGTTTGCGAAAGTGGGGCGAAAACCTTGACCGGCCACAGGGGTGGATTGTGGCCGGCGTCGTTCGTTAAGGAGTTTAATCCTCGCCAAGCTTCAACACAGCCATGAACGCTTCCTGCGGCACTTCCACATTGCCGATCATCTTCATGCGTTTCTTACCCTTCTTCTGCTTCTCGAGCAGCTTTTTCTTCCGGGTAATGTCGCCCCCATAGCATTTTGCCAGCACATCCTTGCGCATTGCCTTAACATTGGCGCGACTGATCACGCGCTTGCCGGTGGCCGCCTGGATCGGCACCTCATACATCTGGCGCGGGATCAGCTCCTTCAACTCCGACACCAGCCGCTGACCGCGATGATAGGCATCGTCAGCATGGACGATCATCGCCAGCGCGTCGACCGGCGTCTTCGCCACAAGGACTTCCAGCTTGACGAGGTTGGAGGCGCGGTAACTGTCGAACTCGTAATCCATAGAGGCATAACCGCGCGTGCTGCTCTTCAGCTTGTCGTAGAAGTCGACGATCATTTCCGCCAGAGGCAGGTAGTAGTGGAGCACAACGCGACCCGGCGCAGGATGCTCCTGCTTGATAAATTCACCCCGTCGCTTGCGCGCCAAATCCATGACCGTTCCATAGAACTCTTCGGGGGTGAAAATCTGGACGCGCATCCACGGCTCGCGAATCTCGGCGATGGTGCTCTCGTCGGGCAAATCGGCCGGACTTTCGATAAAACGCACCTCGCCCGTGCCGGCCATGACGACTTCATACTCGACGCTGGGGGCGGTCGCCACCAGGTCAAGATCATACTCTCGCTCCAGTCGTTCCTGGACGATCTCCATATGGAAAAGGCCCAGGAAGCCACAACGAAAGCCGAAGTTGAGCGCGTTGGATGTTTCCGGCTCATATACCAGTGAGGCATCGTTCAGTTGCAGGCGCTCAAGGGCTTCCTTCAGCAGCGGATAATCCTCGCCGTCGCTCGGATAAAGTCCCGCATAAACCATCGGTTTGATGGATTTATAGCCGTGGAGCGGTTTCGCCGCCGGCTTGTCGCGCAGGGTGATGGTATCGCCGACCCGGCAATCACGAACCGTCTTCAGGCCGGTCGCGATATATCCGACCTCTCCGGCCGTCAACTCATCCACCGGCATCATACCGGGGTTAAAGATGCCGATCTCAATCGGTTCAACAACCACGTCATTCGACATCATTTTGATCATCTGACGACTGCGGAGCGTCCCCTCGAAAACGCGCACATAGGCGATCACGCCCTTATAGGAATCGTAATGCGAATCGAATACCAGCGCTTGCAGCGGACCATCCCGGTCGCCGTTGGGCGGGGGGATTTTGCGGACGATCGCTTCCAACACGTCCTGGATGTTGACGCCTGTCTTGGCGCTGATCGGGATCACGTCTTCGGCAGCGATGCCGGTGATATGCTCGACCTCTTCGGCCACATCCTCAGGCATGGCCGCGGGGAGATCGATCTTGTTCACAACCGGCAGAAGCTCCAGATCGGCTTCCACCGCCATGTAGAGGTTGGCCAATGTTTGTGCTTCGATCCCCTGAGTGGCATCAACGACGAGGATAGCGCCCTCGCAGCCCTGCAGGGCACGGCTGACCTCATAGGCAAAGTCCACATGCCCGGGGGTGTCGATAAGGTTCATCTCGTACGTTTCGCCATCCAGGGCGGTATAGTTCATGCGAACGGCCGAGGCCTTGATGGTGACGCCCTTTTCGCGCTCAATATCCATGCTGTCGAGCACTTGCTCCTGCATTTCGCGATCGGAGATCGTGCCGGTAGCTTGCAAGAGCCGGTCAGCCAAGGTTGACTTGCCGTGGTCGATATGAGCGATGATGCAAAAATTTCGAATTTTGCTTTGATCCATAGGGCCAAGTATATCAAAATGGTCTGCGCTTACCCATGCGCCAGGAGATGAAATTGTTACCCGACTATTACCCATGGGATATTTGGCATTAATTAGGAACTGATCAAATGCTCGACGACAATTGGATCCCACCCCATTCACACGATCCCAACCCTGTTCCACCCAACAACGATCCCGCATTGATGCTCCATACAGGTTCGGAAATCGTTCGATTGACGCCCTACGAATTGGCGAGTTTTCCGCAATTCATGCTCCCCCACTGCTATATCGTCAGCACCGGCCACGGAACAACTGGCCCTTTTACGTTTCAGGGGGTGCGGATAATAGACCTGGTCACTCGCTACGCGAAATTTGGGTGGACGCGCGTCGATATCATCAGTGGTGACGGTTTTGCGACGCGTCTCTTGCGCAGGGCCTTGGAAACGATGGGGGACAGGCCGGCAATACTGGCGTTGATGATCAACGGCCGCCCCCTAAGGCGGGATGAGGGCCTGGTTCGGCTGGTCGTGCCCGACGAAAAAGAGGATGCGCTACAGCAGGTGAAATGGGTCAGCGAAATATGTGTGCACTAACCGGCGAGATTAGCTCAGGACAAGACGCTGTCGATCAGGATAGCAATATCACTGCCCTCCTGCTGCGTGGATCGAAGCCAGGCCAGATATTCGATATTGCCGTCGGTTCCCTGAATGGGCGACTGAATGAGGCCGTTAACGCTCCAGTCTTGTTCGTTCGCCCAGCCGAGGAGATCTTCCAGCACGGCACGACGAACGGCCGCATCCCGGACAATTCCCCCTTTGCCGACCGATTCCGGCCCGGCCTCGAACTGGGGCTTAATCAGGGCGACAACATCGGCGTCAGCGCTCAACCATTTTCTGACAGCCGGAAGGATCAACTTGAGCGAAATGAACGAAACATCGATGACCACCAGACTAACCGGCTCAAGCAGCGAATCCAGATAGCGAGCGTTGGTTCGTTCCATGACGACGACTCTTTCGTCCTGGCGGAGCTTCCAGACCAGCTGCCCCTGCCCCACGTCGATGGCATAGACACGGGCCGCGCCACGTTGCAACAGGACGTCGGTGAAGCCGCCGGTACACGCGCCGATATCGGCCGCGACCCGATCGGCCACATCAAGCCCGAACTGTTCCAGCGCGCCGGCCAGCTTATACCCCCCTCGACTGGCGTAGGGCATGGGTGCAGCAAGCTCAATCTGTACGCTACGCGAAATCTGAGTTCCGGCTTTATCGACGCGCACACCGTCAACAGTGACCTCGCCGGCCATGATATGGGCACGTGCCCGAGCGCGCGTCTCAACCAATCCACGCTCGACCAGAAGAACGTCGAGTCTTTCCTTATCCTTGGCCATAGCGGCTCTCAGGCGCGGCGCAAGCGCTCGTCCCAATCCGCCAGCGCATCGGCCAGCGATTGGCGCAACGGGATCTGCGGCCGCCAGCCTGTGTCGCGCTCAATTTTGGCGTAGCTGCCATACAAGCACGGGGTATCAACCGGATTGATCCGTCGTTGCTCTGTTTCTACTTGCACCTCAACTCCGCTTAACTCGATCAGGGTGTCGAGGAGTTGACGAATGCTCACCGAATGGCCGGAACAGATGAGGTAGGCTTCGCCGGGCAGCCCCTTCTCGGCGAGCTGCCAATAGGCACGGGCCACGTCGCGAACGTCCGTAAAATCCCGTTCAGGCTCCAGATTGCCGACGCGGATCACGGGTTCGACGCGGCCGAGTCGAATAGCCGCGAGTTGCGAGGCGAAATCGGGCACCACAAAGCCGGCCGCCTGATGGGGGCCGATATGATTGAAGGGGCGCGCTTCGACTACCGGCAACTCGTACCGCTCCCAGTAAGCCCTTGTAAGCTGCCCCGCAGCCAGTTTGCTCACGCCATAGGGGTGCCGGGGATGGGGCGTTGTGCTTTCCGTCAGAGGAAGATCATTTGCAGAAATCGGCCCGTAGATCTCGGCGCTCGTAACCACCACGACGCGCGGCCGTCCATATTCGGCCGCGGCACGGAGCAGGTTCGCCGTACCGCCCGTATTGACGGCGATCGTCTGTGCCGGCTCGATCCAGGATCGCGCCGGGTAAGCCTGTCCCGCCAGATGGAAGATGATATCCGGTCGAGCATCCGCCACCGACCGGGCCAAACCGTCGGGATCCAGCAAATCACCGGCGATCGGCCGGACGAGAGCATGCGACGGCAGATCCTGGTGGCTCGTTGCCGGATGGACCAGAGCCAAAATCTGGTGGCCTTGCTTAAGCAGGAGTTCAACCAGATGTGAACCCGCGAATCCCGTCGCTCCCGTAATAAATACACGCATAATTTCGATCACTCCGCGAACTGATAGACCACCGCACCCCCTGACCAACATCTGAGCCGCGGCGCGTTTCTTATTATAGCCCTCAACGGTCGAATACCTATTAATGAACTGCAGGTAGGCATTTATAGCCCACAACGACCAAATTCCTATAATGGGTTTTGTCATGCAACCCGAAAAATGGTGGGAGAGACTCCAACAAAAGGCGATCTTTCGTTATGGCTGGCGATTCCTCGGCATCGCATTCTTGCTGGCCCTGCTGCAACCATCTCCAACTCCGATCACCTTCGGGTCGCCTCAGACCGTGGTCACCACTGCTCCCATTCTCGGCGTCCACACGCGATTGACGGATGAGGTCGAGGAGTGGAAGATTCAGCGAACCTTGCAGATGGTCAGAGAGATGGGCGCGTCGTGGATCGTTGAATTCTTCCCCTGGGCTTACTATCAGTCCGAAGACGGCAGCGTGGCGTGGGAACACCCGGACCTCGTTATCGGCCACGCGAAGGCGAATGGGTTGAAGGTCATCGCCCGACTGGGTTACACGCCGGAGTGGGCACGCCCACCGGATTCGCCCCTCACCTATCTGGACCGAAACGCCTACGACGATTTCGCCGCCTTCGCCGCCTTGTTCGCCGAACGCTATAAGGATTCAGTGGATTACATCATCATCGGCAACGAGCCAAATCTGAGCTTTGAGTGGGGTTATCGGCAGACAAGTCCTCGGGATTATGTCGAGTTACTGGCCGCCGTTTACCCGGCAATCAAACGGGCCGATCCCAAAATGATCATCCTCGCAGGGGCATTGGCTCCGACCATTGAGCCGGAAGGTTCCCCATGGGCAACGAATGATTTAGTTTATCTGCAGGGGATGTACGACGCGGGCGCGGCCGACTATTTCGATGGCCTGGCAGTGCATGCCTATGGGCTGACCTTCCCGGCCGACGCCGAACCCGGCCCGGAGATTCTGAATTTCCGCCGTATCGAACTGGTGCGGCAAGTCATGGTCGAAAACGGCGACGAGGCGACGCCGATTTATGTCACCGAGATGGGCTGGAACGATCATCCGCGCTGGACGATGGCGGTGAAGCCGGGGCAACGCATTCAGTACACGATCGATGCGCTGGAGTATGCTCGCGAGAACTGGCCCTACGTCGAAGCGTTGGCCATTTGGGCCTTTCGCTACCCGGCGCCAACCCGTTCCTACCCTGATTACTTCACATTGGTGACCCCCGAATTCGTCACTAAACCCATTTACGACGCCCTCAAGGCGTATTCAGGTAACTGATGACTTTATCCAGGATCGTAAGATGGCCTTTGATTTTCGCGCTCGGCGCCCTGGGAATTCCGGTTCTCCTGTCGGGATGCGGCCGATCCGATGATTCGTGGGAGCGCATTCAGGAATCAGGCATCCTGCGAATAGGCGTCGATCCTACTTTTCCTCCTTTCGCAGTGACCACAGGTGACACAGTTGAGGGAATTGATATCGATTTGGCGCGCGCCCTGGCCGCGGAGCTGGGGCTGGAACCACAGTTCTCCCACTTCGGGTATGATGGACTGTACGATGCCCTGACAACCGGGCAAGTCGATGTGCTCATTTCTGCATTGGTCATCGCGCCCGAGCGCACCAAGGAAATCTCCTATACAACACCCTACTTTGACGCCGGACTTTATCTGTTCTTTCCGGATAGCGGCCGATTTGCCAAGGGCATTGGCGATATGAACGGGTCGACCCTCGCTGTCGAGCTAGGCTCACTCGGCCATGTTGAAGCGCTGAACCGGCAAAAACAGGACAACAATCTAACCGTTCTTCCCTATGAGAGCGTTGATGCGGCAATGGCGGCGGCCGTCGAAGGCGAGGCTGACGCGGCACTGGTAGATTACGTCAGCGGCCGCCTGTTCCTCAGAGATAATCCCGCGGCAGCGCACCTGACATTTGCCCCAATTTCGGGCGCATCAGAACCTTATGCGATGGCTGTACGTATAGGGGATGAAAGTTTGCTAAATGAATTAAACGCTGCGCTGACTCGCCTATCGACATCAGGTCGCCTTGAAGCGATTATTATGAAGCATCTTGGTCAATGATTCTGCTGCATTTCTCTCAAGTTGAATTATAATGGACAATTATTCCTGCCATTCAGCATCGTTGAGCACAAGGACGGTTTCCATGTTCAAGGGCAAAGTTATCCATAATCGACTTATCGCTCTGCTTGCTCTCATCACCCTCTTCCTGATTTTTGCTCCAGCCACCCGTGCGCAAACCAAAACGTTTAACTGGACGAATTGGGACATCGACATGGCTCTCCAGCCCGATGGGAGCCTGATCGTTACCGAGACTCAAACCCTCAATTTTCAGGGTGAACCTTTCACATTCGGCTTTCGCAGCATACCGGTTGGCCGCCGGGGCAATAATGACGGTATCAGCAACGTCAGCGTTCGCGAAGGCGGCCAGGCATTCACAGAATCATTCTCGAATGCGCCCGGCACCTTTGAAATAGTAGACAATGGTGACGAAACCCGGATTAACTGGTACTTCGATCCGGCCATTGGGGAGCATACCTATACCTTCAGCTATACCGTACATGGGGCTGTCAGGGCGGGCACAATGGAAGAAGGCTCAGGAGACCAGATCTTCTGGACAGTGATCCCCAGCGATCATCCCGCCCGGGTCGACAGCAGCCGGGTCACCATCACCCTTCCGGAAGGCATCTCCCCACAGAGATATTTCGACACCAACGAGCATCTGGTTGAAGCCTATATCAACGATGTTGTGGCTGATAACGTGCTCATTACCGTCAGCGAGGATGAGCGGACCATCACCTATGTCGCGCAACAGCCGCTCATGCCGGGCTACAGTTTTGATGTGCGGGTCCAGTTCCCCCACGGCTTGCTGCCGGCAGCTATGCCTGAATGGCAGGCCACCGAGCAGCGAAACGACGCCATAGGGCTTACGGTTTTGGCCTTGTCATGCCTGTTGCTTATCGCTGGGCCGCTTGCCGTAGTCCTTTTATGGTACCTTCGTGGACGCGATCCTCAGTTGGGCATTGTCGTGCCGGACTATATTACTGAGCCACCCGATGCACTGCCCCCGGCTATAGTCGGCTCGCTGGTCGACGAAAAGGTGGACATGCAGGACATCATGTCCAGCCTTGTTGACCTGGCTCATCGCGGTTACGTGCTCATGGAAGAGGACAAAAAGAACAGCTACACCTTCACGCGCACGGACAAAAAGGATGCCGATCTCCGGGGCTTCGAGAGCAAGTTCCTGAACGACATTTTCCGTGGCGAGAGCAGCCGGTCGCTCAGCAGCCTGCAATACAAGTTCGCAGGCAAGATCCCGGCACTTCGAAACATGATCATCGATGACCTCATCAAGGAAGGCTACCTGCCGAGTAATCCGCAATCGGTTCGTTTAAGGTACATATGGCTCGCTGCAGGGGTGTTTACCCTGGGAATTGTCAGCCTGTTCTTCCTGGGTATCTTAATGGAAGATAATGCCGATCTGGTCTGTTTCCCGGTCGGAGCCATCCTTCTCACCGGAATAGCCTTGTTTATTGCTGCCCGCTATATGCCGCGAAAAACGGCGAAGGGGACTGAAACGGCCGCCAAGTGGATGGCTTTCAAGAAATATCTCCAAAACATCAAACAGTACGCCGATATTGAGAATTCCAGCGATATTTTTGAGAAGTACCTGGCTTATGCCATCGCTTTCGGCCTGGAACGCTCCTTCATCAATTCGTTCTCGCAATCACCCGCGACGGCCGCGCCCCCATGGTTTATTCCGTACCCCACAGGCCCTATGCCAATGGGAGGCGGATATGGGATGCCACGGCCGAGCGGCGGGACTAGCGGAGGCGGGACTTCCAGCGGGGGCGGAGCGCCGAGTCTGGGTGATATGTCCGGCGGGCTCACCGGCGGACTGGCCGGGATGTCGGCCGGCCTCACCCGCATGTTGAACAACACATCCAACGTCCTGAAGAGCACGCCACCTCCAGCCAACACGGGCAGCAGCCGCTCCGGCGGCTTCAGCAGCGGTGGCTTCAGTGGTGGCTTCAGCGGCGGTTCGTCCGGCGGCGGCGGCAGCGCGGGCTTCGGATAAGCGCAGCGACAAGAGGTATTCAATGGGTAAAACGCTTGGGATCATCCTCATCATCGGCGGCATCGTTGTCGGCATCATTATTCTCGCATTGATGTCGGTCTATCGCAGTGAAGGCAGTCTGACTTCCGGCGCGGCCACATTGGGCATCGCTCTCGGATTTCTGGTGCTTGTTCTGCCGCAACTGGGTTTCGGCGCTTTCCTGCTGATGCGCGGCCGGCAGGAGTCAGTGGTCGCCGAATCCGCGAGCAAGCAGCGCAAGATGCTCGGCATGATCAAGGCCAAGGGCCAGGTTCATATATCCGACCTGGCGATTGAGATGCGCAGCACACGGGAAGAGATTCAGGGCATGCTCTATGAGTTGGTCAACATGGGACTGTATAGCGGCTACGTGAACTGGGATGAGGGCATTCTTTATTCAAGCGAGGCCAGCGAGCTCCGCACGCTGGATCGATGCAAGAATTGCAACGGGCAGCTGGAAATCGCGGGCAAGGGAGTAATTCGCTGCCCCTATTGCGGCACCGAGTACTTTCTGCCATAAATTACACGGAATTATGATTCAGGTCAGAACGGCAAATTCGCTATTTTCCCGTCCCGGACTCATATGTCCATGTGGGAAAGTTTTCAAGAAGGAGATTAACTGGAAATGGTCGAAAAAGTAGAAGGGTTTTACGAGAAGATCGTTGGGGACACGGGCGGGCTGCGCAATCTGCTGAGCAAAATCCCGGGCCTCAGCGGGTACATGGAACGTGGCCGACGGCGTGAAGCGGACCAGCTGTTGCGTGATACCATCACCGGGCGGCTGGAGCAGGCGCGCCTGAGTTACAGTTCAGTCTATCAGGCCGTTAGCCGTGATATCTTCATGGCGATGGAATATGCTGAGCGCATGGGACGCGCCGACAATCTGTTGATGGGTTTGATCGGCAAGATCAAGGATGCGCCGGTCGGATACTCGGGCTTCTTCTCAGCCATCAAAGTCGATGAAGAAGACCTGGCCCGACTCTATTCGTTTGATGAACAGATGCTGAATCATGCCGATCAAATTCAGGCCGAGGTCGACGTATTGACCAAGGCCGTCAACGAAGCCGGTAATCTGAATGAGCCTCTCTCGGCGCTCACGACGGCGCTTCTGGAAGCAAACGAGATTTTCAACTCCCGCCAGGAAGTTCTGAACGGGATCAAGTAAGAAGCATCAGGAGAACATAATTATGGCCAAGATATTCGATCGCGTAGCCGTCGAGAGCTGGGGGCGGGATGAGATTATCCAGAAGTTTCCTCGCGAGGGACTGGGAGACATCAAGCTCGGCTCACAGCTGATCGTGAACCCCGGCGAGGTTGCCGTGTTCGTTCGCGGCGGTGAAGCCATGGGCACCTTCACTCCGGGTCGTCACACGCTGACCACCGAGAATTTGCCGGTGCTGACTGACCTGTTTGAGGCAGGATTATTCGGTGGAAAGAACGTCTTCACCGCCGATGTCTATTTCGTCAAGACAACCGACCTGACCCTCAAGTGGGGGACGGTCAATCCGATCATCGTTGAGCATCCGCAGCGCACACCAGGAGCCAGTGCCATTGTGGGTAACGGCACCTATGTGACCAAAGTGAAGGACCCGTGGCGCTTCCTGAATGCCATGGACGCCTTCCGCCCCAGTGTTCGCTTCCAGGAAGTCAAGAACCGTCTCGACCCAATGCTGGCGATTATGATCGCCGACAAAATGAGCGAGTTGGCCATCGCCAAGGGGCTTGGCCCGGCCCAGTTGCAATCGTTCACCAAGGATATGAACGAATTGCTGATTGGCTTGCTCCAGGAAGAGTTCGACGCCATCGGCATGGTGCTCGTCGATTTTGCCATCAATATGTCGCTCCACCCCGACTCCCTCAAGGTGGTCACCAATATGGGCTACGGAACGACCTACACCCAGAAGCAGCAGGCCGACGCGCTCATGGCTGCGGCCAGCAACCCATCAGGAGGCGCATTGAGCGAAGTAGGATTTGGCGCAATGGGAATGGCTGCCATGCAGCAGCAACAGATGCAACAACAGTTGTTCCAGCAGCAGATGGCAGCCCAACAGGCAGCACAGAGTGGTCAGGTGCCGGCAGCAGGCACTCCTCCCCCGGCGGCCGCAGCACCGACTGCCGGAGCACCGGCGGCAATGCCTGATGTGATGACCCCGGAGCAAGCGGCCGAGTTTATGCAGGTCGGCTTGCAGGATGTCATGGCGGCTATCGAGGCCGGCGATCTGAAAGCCAGGAAGATTGGTGCGGCCTATCGAATCAGCAAGGCGAATCTCGAATCCTTCCTCTCGGAATAACTCGAAAGCGCGATCAAATTGTCAAGCGCCGGAATCGCCATCAGCGTTCCGGCGCTTTGTTTTCTCCGAGCAATTCAAGCACGATCCGGGCAGCAACAGGCACGGAAGCAGCCACCGGCGTGGTCAGGGAGTCTGATAGCTCGAACGACTTCCCGGTGATCGTCACAATGTGGGCATTGGGATAGCGGCCGAACAAATCTGCTGACATCGAGAGCACGCCTTCGGCCGTTAACTCATGCGAGCCGGGCTGGTAAACGCGCGGCACCAACCGCAGGCACCGCACCTCGCCGGGGCTATCACCCACCGCGGCATCAACAAACACGACGTTCCGAGCGTGACTGATCGTCTCTGACCACTCCGGCGTCAGTTGGTGGATGGCAAAGGCAGACCCCTCCGGCAGCAACGATTCAAGCGCGGCAACCACATGGTGGCCGACGCCATCATCGCCGCGCAACAGATTCCCGTAACCAATTACCAGCATCTCAGTCATGACAAGGATTGGGGGAAGAGACGCAAGTGATGCGTCTCTTCCCGTTTATGGCAACAAATGAGAAGGTGTCGGTTCTGCTTACCGCACACCTCGCTTCAACTCATCCAGCAACTCGCCATCCGGTGAAAGAAGCTGAATGCTCATGGGCATCTGTCCGAAGGCATGGGTGGAACAGCTCAAACATGGGTCGAAAGTGCGAATGACCGCCTCCACCCGATTGAGCATGCCTTCATCGATCTTCTCTCCGTGAACAAAGTAGCGTGCCACCTGATAGACGCCCTTGTTCATGGCCAGGCTATTATGGCCGGTGGCGATAATCAGGTTGGCCCATTGCATCAATCCCTTGCGATCGATCTTGTAATGGTGCATCAGCGTTCCGCGCGGGGCCTCGCTGACGCCGTACCCTTCCAGACTGTTGGGATCGGCCGTGGCCCGCACGTGCTCGCTGAGAATGTCATGCCAGTTCAGCAGTTTGTCGATCTTCTCGACGCAGTAGAGCATCTCGATCAGGCGAGCGTAATGATACTGGAAAGAGCTGAGCGCCGCTCCGCGCTCCAGCATGCGGAACTCGGCCCATTCCCCTTCGGCCATCGGCGTGCCGACGCGGTCGATAAGGTTGAGACGCGCCAGCGGCCCCACCCGATAGATCCCATCCGGATAGCCCATCGACTTATAGTAAGGCGATTTAAGATAGGAGTCCGGCTCAACCGCCTCTTCGACGTAATCACCGAATTGGTGGGCTTCAATGCCGTCGGCCACGATGCGGCCGGTGGCGTCCACAAATCGCAGCTTGCCGTCGTACATCTCCAGTTCGCCTTGTTCGGAAACCAGGCCCAGAAACAGCGATGGGAAGTTGGCGAAGGTGCGAATCTCTGCGTCAAAATGACCGAAGACTTCTTTGTACCAATCCAGCGTGCGCCGGATGCGCTGGATAGCTTCAGGCACCTTGGCCAATATGATGTCGCGCCGATCGGCCGTCAGTGGCGCGCTGACGCCGCCGGGCACTACCCAGGCCGGATGAATGCGCTTGCCGGCCAGGTGGGCGATGATCTCTTGCCCATACTGGCGCAGCCAGATGCCGTCCCGCGCCAGGTCCGGCTTGTCCGCGGCGACGCCAAACAAGTTACGTGTCTGTGGAGCCGCATCCATACCCAGCACCAGGTCGGGTGACGACAAATGGAAGAACGACAGGGCGTGGGATTGGAGTATCTGGGCCAGATTTAACACCTGGCGCAAATTCGTTGCCGCCTCGGGAATCTTGACAGCCAGAAGCGCATCGCAAGCCTTGGCTGAGGCGATCAAATGGCTGACCGGACAGATACCGCATACACGAGCCGTCAGAGACGGCATCTCATGAAACGGCCTGCCCTCGACCAGCTTTTCGAAGCCGCGAAACTGGGTGACGTGAAAACGCGCGTCGCTGACTCGACCGGCATCGTCGAGGTGGATAGTGATCTTGCTGTGCCCTTCAATACGGGTCACCGGATCAATAATAATGGTCTTGCTCATAGCATGGTTCCTCACGCTCAGGCGCCAAATCGGGTCTTGGATCGCAGGTCGGGCATGCGGCCGGCCAGCAATTCCGTCAGGGTGTAGAAAATGATATCGGCCGCCGGCGGACAACCGGGAACAAACACATCGACCGGGACGACCTGATGCACGGGTATCGACTGCGCCAACAATTCGGGAATCACCTGCACGGGAATATGCTGGTTCAACCCGGCATTCTCAAGGTAGGCGCGGGCCAACACATCTTTGGCGGCGAATCGATTGCGCATGGCGGGGACATTTGCCGTCACCGCGCAATCTCCCAACGATACAAGCAGCTTCGTGTGGGCACGAACCATTTTTATCTTGGAATAGTCATCTTCGTTGCTGACCGCCCCCTCGATAAGGGTAATATCCACCATCTCGGGGAACTCTTTGGTGTCTACCAGCGGGCTGTAGACGAGGTCCGCAAGGGCCGCCAATTCCAGGATACGTTCATCGATATCCAGGAAGGACATATGGCAACCTGAACAGCCATCGAGCCATACGGTGGCCAGAGTTGGTTTGTTTCTCATTTACGACCTCCGCGCATCGTTTGAAGGTAGGGCACAAAGTCACGTCGCTTCTCCATCTCGGCAACGGCCTTACCCTTTTGGAACAGCGCGCCGGTGGGGCAAACCTGAACACATTTTCCGCAGCGCGTGCAGCTATCGGCCGTCCCCCATGGCTGGTTCAGATCGCTGATGATCTGACAATCTACTCCCCGCCCCATCACGTCCCAGGTATGCGCGCCTTCTACCTCATCGCAGACGCGGATGCATCGGGTGCAAAGGATGCACCGATTGGGGTCATAGGAAAAGTATGGATGTGAAGCATCGACCGCTAACTGCGGGTACAGATAGGGCACGCCTACATGGCTGATGCCCAGCTTCTCGGCCATCCATTGCAGCTCACAATGCCCGTTCGACACGCACACCGAACAAACGTGATTGCGCTCGGAGAACAGCAGGTCCAGTACCTGCCGGCGATAGGTTTGCAGGCGCTCCGAATTGGTTATGACTTCCATGGCCTCTTCAGCGTAGGTCATGCAAGCAGGCAGCAGCTTGTTGGTACCACGCACTTCTACCAGGCACAGGCGACAGGAGCCAACATCGTGGACACCCTCCAGGTGGCAAAGCGTCGGGATGAATATCCCGTTTTCCTGTGCCAGCTCCAGGATCGTCTCGTCCTCGCGCGCGCCGACGTCGATCCCGTTGATCTTGAGTGTTTTTATCCGCGCTTTGAATGGCCGTTTCATCGGGCCACCTCCATCTTTCGAGAAGACAACATGCCGTCGTTCGACTCCGGAACAATGCAATCCATGTACTCATCACGGAAGTAATGCAGGGTACTTAGCACCGGGTTTGGAGCCGTTTGGCCCAGGCCGCACAAACTGGTGCTGTGCACCATGTCACACAACTTTTCGAGCAGTTCCAGGTCATGGAGGGTCGCCTCATGACGGCTGAACTTGTCCAGGACGTTGTACATGTGAACGGTACCAACTCGACAAGGAACGCAACGGCCGCAAGATTCCGTCATGCAGAATTCCATGAAGTAACGCGCCACATCGACCATGCTCGCCGATTCGTCCATGACGATCATGCCACCGGATCCCATAATGGATCCCAATGCGGAGAGCGATTCATAGTCAACCGGCGTGTCCAGATAAGCCGCCGGGATGCAGCCGCCGGATGGGCCACCCGTTTGCACCGCTTTGCAGTCCCCGACGCCGGCAATACCGCCACCGATCTCATAAATGATATTGCGCATTGGAGTGCCCATCGGCACCTCGATCAGGCCCGTGTTCCTGATGCTGCCGGCCAGGGCAAACACCTTGGTGCCTTTGCTGCTGCTGGTTCCAAATTGGGAATACCACTGCCCGCCATTGCGAATAATCGGGGCAATATTGGCGAGCGTTTCCACATTGTTGATCAGGGTAGGCCGCCCCCAGAGACCGAATTCCGCCGGATATGGCGGCCGCGGGCGAGGTTGACCGCGTTTACCTTCAATTGAAGCGATGAGAGCCGTTTCCTCGCCACACACAAACGCCCCGGCTCCCAATCGGATATCGACGTGGAAATTGAAAAGCGTGCCGCCGATGCCGCTGCCGAGCATATTGGCGCGTCGGGCCTGGCGTATGGCCACTTTTAATCTGGCGACAGCCAGCGGGTATTCGCCACGGACATATACGTAGCCCTGGGAGGCACCAATGGCATAGCCGGCAATGGCCATGCCTTCAAGAATCCGGTGCGGGTCGCTCTCCAGGACGCTGCGATCCATAAACGCGCCGGGATCGCCTTCATCGGCGTTGCAGATTACGTATTTCGTCTCGCCATCAGATTTGGCTACGGTCGTCCACTTTAGACCGGTCGGATAGCCGCCGCCGCCGCGGCCGCGCAACCCACTGGCCACGATTTCATCGATGACCTCTGACGGCGACATCTCGGTGATGGCTTTGAGCAAACCGGTATACCCGTCACGAGCGATATATTCCTCTATTCGTTCGGGGTCTATCAGTCCACTATTTTCCAGCGCGATCTTCTTTTGCTGTTGGAAGAACGGGGTGTCGGTATGAAGTCTTAAACGCTTAACAGGTTCTGTATCCAGAGAGCCGACAATCTCCGCCACATCCTCGACCGTAACACGTTGGTACATGACTTCATTGGGCTTCTCGGCGTCGACCGTAACAAGCGGCCCGGCAGCACATAGGCCCATGCAGCCCGTCCCGCGGACACGACACCAATGCTCGCCACCGGCGAGCCTGGCCTGTTCCTGGAGCGCTTCCTTAACAGCGGCGCTATGGGAAGACATACATCCGGCGGCAGTGCAGACATTCACGGTATGGATATAGCTCTCGGAGTGTCGCTGCTCAGCGAGAGTGATTTCATCAAGCTTGTCGAACATCTTCGACCTCCAGGAGGGTCTTCAATCGCGTCAAGGCGTCTTCGACATTGATCTTGCCGGCGATTTCACCATTGAAAACGACCACAGGGGCCAGGCCGCAGGACCCAAGGCAACGCGCCGTCATCAGGGAGAGTGAACCGTCGGCCGTTGTCTGCCCTGCCTTTATGCCGTACTCGTTTTCGATCTCTTTCAATAATCGGGGAATACCCTTGATGTAACAGGCTGTTCCGAGGCAAACGACGCAGGAATGGCGTCCGGCCGGTTTTAATGAAAACAGGTGGTAAAATGTCGACACCCCATATACCTGACTCAATGGCGCGTTCAGGGACGCGGCCACATAGCGTAATGAATCATCATCCAGAAATCCGAATGATTCCTGCACGGTATGGAGGGTCTCGATTAGGCCATCACGCTCAAAACCGTTTCGCTGCATGGTGGCCTGGACGATACGCCAGCGCTTATCGTCCGATGGGGGTTCCAGCTTTTCGTTCCGTGGGGTCATATCGCTCCTTTCCCGCTCACGACCCATATCTCCCCGACCGGCAATCGCCGGATTACGGGCTTATGAGCCAGGATTGCCTGTAAGCTACAGAGCGGACGCCCAGCCCAAAACGGGGACGACGCCCGCAACAATACGATATAGTGGGAGTCGTCTATATTGTGGCAGAAAAGGATGGGTTACATTAGTGAAATTTGTCACAAATAGATGTGACGAGTGTCATACATATCTCAATAATGTGCCGGAACCGAGGGAGGGATCCATCAATAGAGCCTGGAGCAGGCCTGGCTCCAGGCCGGAAAAAATTCTTACGGAGAGGTTGGGACGCGCCTCGACGAGATCAAGCATGGCGAGGACTTTCGAGGCCATGCCACCGGTGACATCCGTGCCACGCGAAGCACCCAACGCAGGCAAGACTTCAGGCAACGTGTGACGGGTTATAAGCGGGATGACTTCTCCCAGCAGATCGAGCACGCCGGGAGTTTCACCGGCCAAAAGCAGCCAGGCGGCCGGCATCTCGGCCGAGAGGTATTCCATTATCTCTTCGGTGGAAATAATCGTGCCGCCACGAATTGCATCGAAGGCTACATCGCCGTAGACCACCGGCACCAGGCCCGCGTTGAGCGCCGAACGGAGCGTTTCGACATTCAGATGGGTGATCTTGCCGTTTGAGACTCTGGCCGAGGCGAAAGAAGATAGACCGACAGCAGGGACTCCGGCCGATAACAACGAAGCGACAACGATCCGGTTCAGGCGCGCGGCCGCATCAGCAACCTCGGCAAAGCCGAACCATTGCTCCGGCCCATATACCCCCGATCGGGTGCCATATTTTGCCCCGGCAACATGGCCAAAGGAGCCACTGCCATGACCCAACACCAATTTTAGCGAGGGATTTGCTCGACGAGCCGCGGCGATCTCCTCAGCCAGGCGAGCCATGATTTCAGGCCGCAACGCTTCAAAGCCTGTTTTATCCGTCAGGAGTGATCCGCCCAGCTTGAGGAAAATGATGTCATTCGGCATAGGTCACCTGATCAAGGGGTTGATTAACCGAATTGATCGGCCAGATGCTGGCGAACATAGCCTACGGCCGTTTCGGCCGAAGTTGCCAGATAAATCAAGTCCATATCGCGCGGGCGAATATACTCGGACTGGGCATAGACGCGAATCGTCTCGCGCCAGAGGGGGCCAAGCAACACGAGCGGCCGTCGAGGGATCTCGCCCGTCTGCATCAGGCTCCAGGCAAATGCCACCTCGGACAAAGTGCCGATGCCACCCGGCAAGGCGATCATGCCATTGTTATTGGCCACCAGATGGAGCAGTCTCTCCCGGAGAGACTCCAGACGCACTTCCTCCGCGACCCATTCATTCGGCGGCATGGGCCGCCACTTTTCGATATGGTTACAGGTGACGCCGATAACGCGCCCGCCGGCCTCCGAGGCACCCTGGCTGACGGCCGCCATGGTTCCGCCATACCCACCGGTAGCTACGGCAATGCCCGCCTCCGCCAGCAAAGCCCCAAGCCGTTCAGCTTCAAGATACGCTTCGCTCTCAGGCAAAGGTGAAGAGCTTCCAAAGACAGAAATAACCGGTTGAGCCATTTGCACACCTCCCCATTATCAGACGTTCCAATCCCTCAGGCCCGGGACGCCAAGCGTTGTGTTGCAATAACGAACCCCGTTCCGGATTGCCTCAGTGACAACCTGGACTGTCATATTATTAACCAGATCGAGCGATGCGACCATCTGCATGGTCGAGAGCGCGAAAGCGACATCGCCGTCGTGGCGCGTGTGGCTGGGCCTGACGGCGATAGCAATGCCGTTATGTGCCTGATGAGTCATACGGGCAAGCTCGCTGCTGGATAGCGTCGCATTGGTGGCCGCCACGACAAGGGTTGTGTTGGTGCCTGGCGGCAAAGGCGCCAGGCGCTCGATATAGCGAAGCTCGTTCGCATCAGCCTGCCAGCCGCCATTCGGATCTCGCGCCCCGGCCAACACGCCCGATCGGGCGTCGACAACATCGCCCACCGCATTCACCACCGCCGCGGCGGCCACCGTGACATCTCCTACCTTCAACGAAGACACGCCAAATCCACCCTTCATCATATTCTCGAAGCCCGACCACTTGCCCACCAGAACGCCTGTGCCGGCGCCGACATTTCCCTCTTCGATCGTGCCGTCAAACACGTCGGCCGCCGCACAAGCGGAATAGCCGCTCTCTGCATTCGGGGTGAACGCGCCCCAATTCAGGAACAGATCGAACACGACGGCCGCGGGCACAATCGGCACCGGCCGGATGGGCGTCGGGTGGCCGATATTACGTTCGGCCAGATATTGCATCACACCATCGGCCGCTGCCAACCCAAAGGCGCTGCCGCCGGTGAGCAATATCGCATCGACGTCCTTATCTTCGGGTTTGTCGGGCGCCAGAAGCGCCAACTCGCGGCTACCCGGCGCAGGCCCGCGCGCATCGACGCTTCCCCTCGTCCCGTCAGGACACAGGAAAACGGTGCAGCCCGTATAATGAGCCTCATGAGTGACATGACCGATACGAATTCCGGCAAAATCAACAGTTCTTTTTGACATAGTTCAAATTGGAATGTGACTATCAGCCTTTTTCCAGCAAAAAGGCACGGGTATCGCGATTGACCTCGCTCGCTTTTTCAATAAAAAACAGATGACCGGCCTCAGGGTAAAGAATAAGTCGCGCCCCGGCTATATGCGAGGCAAGGTTCTCGCCGTTCGCCGGTGGGATAAGCCGATCTTCCGTGCCATGCATGACCAGCGCGGGAATGTTGATCTCGTGCAGGCGATCGGACACGTCATGGCTAAACACAGCCCTAAGTTGCGCCATGCGGCTCTCGGGCGTTTGTGGATTCGCCTCGGCGATATCCGCCAGCGCGTTGATAATCGTTGGCTGTTCTCTCACACATTTGTCGCTGACCGACACCCACATACCTGCCAGGAAATCCTGGCGTCGATCGCCGCTGCGCGAAGACCTGGCGAGCGATAGCAATACCTCTCGCTCGGGCAAGACGGCAAGCGTTCCACCGGCAGAGGTGCAACCCAGGACGAGTCGTCGCACCCTGGAAGGATTGTTCAGCGTCAGATGCAGGGCGATCATGCCTCCCAGGCTAAAGCCGAATACGTCGACAACCGGAATGTCCAAGGCATCAAGAACGGCTGCCGCGTCAACGGCCAGATCGGCTACTGTGTACTCAAAATCGCTTATCGACGACCGGCCCGCGCCACGATTATCAAACGTGATCACATAGAAATCGTGGCTCAGAACGCGTGTTTGCCAGGCGCATTTCGCTATGTAGTCGGTCAGGCCCGACACAATCAATAGCGGAGGTGATACGGGATCGCCGAAAGTCTCATAGTACAGATGATGATGAGCGAGGTTTATGATCGGCATATGACATCGTCATACTAATCTATCATTACTCTAGCACCGGTTTTACGCATTTCCAAGAGAAGGCTGTTACTATCTAACAGTCGATCGATGAATGGACGTCGCCCGCCATGCTATCCGGCGATGGACGGGCCACGCCTAATTGTGTAAGCCCGACTTCGGGTGTGCTAGAATCAGCGATCGCGAAAAGAGCGAGATATGTCCCGAGCGCTTGTCGATATCCGAATCCTACAACGGGAATACTTATTGGCCATCAGCCGTGCCATGACGGCCGAGCTGGATCTTCACGATCTGTTGCGACTGATCCTGAAATCGGCCGTCGAACTGGTGGCCGGGCAGGCAGGTATGATCGCCCTCACCGATGATGGCGGCGAGACATTGCGGGTGGCCGCTGTTTATGGCATTCCGCCCCACCTGGTCGATCACTTCGCCCCGTTGGTGCGCGGCGTTCCCTATCGAGAAGGGCACGAGGGCGAGGCATTCCCCGAACTGGCAAACCAATTGCAGCAAATCGCTCGTGAAGCAGACCTGGGGCTGACCCAGGTCATCCGTCTGCCTCTCAGTACCGGCAACGTCGTAACGGGCTTGATCTATGTGTTTCAGTCCGGCAACTATTATTTCGTTGAGGATGCCCCCAACCTCCTGCGGAGCTTTGCTGAACAAGCGGCCATCGCCGTGCGTAACGCCAAACTCTATCATCAGGTGAATCAGGAGAAACAACGCCTGGATGCCATCCTGGAACAGAGCGCCGATGGAGTCATGATCCTGGATCGAAACCTGCGTATCACGGTGTTCAACCAGGCGCTGAGCCATATGACGGGTTGGTCGGCGGCCGAAGCGATCGGATGCGCGCATGACGACGTCATTCAATGGGTCTCGCTAAAATCCGAACCGGATCTTCAGACGGCATTGAATTACCATTGGCCCCAGCCCAACGCAGCCCATCTATACGTCGAGGGAGAGGCGCGTCGCCACAAAAACAGCACCTATCAGAGCGAGCGGGACACGATCAATCTCGGTATCACCTATGCCCCGATGCTGGATGCGAATGGGCAAATGACCGACATCATTGCCAGCATCCGGGACCTGACTCGCTACCGCGAAGAAGAGGCGCTGCAAAAGACGTTCATTTCCGTCATCAGCCATGAGCTAAAGACCCCGGTATCGATCATTAAAGGGTATGCCGGCACACTGCGCCGGCCCGACGGCCGTTGGTCGCCCGAAATCCTGGATGAATCATTAGCGGTGATCGAAGAAGAAGCCGATAATCTCAACGTCCTGATCGACAATTTACTGGAGGCATCGCGATTACAGGCAGGGACGTTTGTCCTCGAAGTGAGCGACGAGGTCAATCTGAGAGCGATGGCTGAATCCGTCGCCCGCCGGTTCCTGACACAAACGGCCATCCACACTATCAAGACGGAATTCCCGGATGATTTCCCGACGGTAATCGGTGACGAACGTCGCCTGACCCAGGTCCTCAACAACCTCGTCAGCAACGCCATCAAATATTCACCCGAAGGGGGGCAAATCACGATCAAGGGCCAAATTCATCCTGAGCACGTGACCGTTTCGGTATGCGACGAAGGGATCGGCATATCTGCCCGCGATCAAAACCGAATCTTTCAAAAATTTTCCCGGCTCGACAACGCCCTCAGCCGCAAGACAGAGGGCACCGGGCTGGGGTTATATCTGTCTCGTGCCATTGTCGAGGCCCATCACGGCCGAATCTGGCTCCAGAACAACAGCGATACGACCCCAGGCGCGAGCGGAACCACGTTCACATTCTCGCTTCCACGAAACTAGAAGCGTCACCTAATCAACAGGAGAATACATGCAAACTCAGATTACATGCCCGAACTGCGGAACGCCCTACGTAGCAGACATCTATCAGGTGGTGGACGTAGGCCGCCAACCGCAGTTGAAAGAGATGTTGCTGTCGGGCCAGCTCAACTTCGCCGTCTGCCCTAATTGTGGCGCAGGAGGCCGAATCGCCACACCGCTCCTCTATCACGATCCGGCGCACGATCTGTTCATGATCCATATCCCTCAGGAGATGCCCATGGATCAGGTGCGACGCGAGGAGTTGGTGGGCCGGCTTGCTCAACAGGTGATTAACCAGACTCCAATGGAAAAACGGCGCGGCTACATGCTCCAGCCGCAAACGATGCTGACCATGCAAAGCTTCATGGAACGCGTGTGGGAAACCGAAGGCGTGACGCCGGATATGCTCGCTCGCCAACAAAAGCAGGTTGAGCTTCTGCGCACACTGGCCACCGCCTCACCCGACGTGCAGGATTATCTGATTAAGGAGCGCGGCCGAGAAATCGACGAGACATTCTTCGGCATCCTTCGCGCTCAAATTGAAGCGACAAGCCAGATGGAAGACAGCAATCTGGTGAATGAGTTGCTCAACTTGCAAGCAAAACTGATGACCGGCACAGAAGTCGGCCGCAAACTGGAGAAGCAGCAGATCGCCCTCCATGCCCTTAGCCGCGACGCGAAGCGCGAGAATGGCCTGACCCCTAAATTGCTTGCCCAGCACATCATCGCCAATGAGGCCGACGATTCTCTGGTGAATGCAATTGCCCTGACCGGCCGCGGGGCGATGAATTATGAGTTCTTCACCCGGCTGACGGAAGAGGTGGAAAAGCGAGAGAAGGCGGGGGATAAAACCGGCGCCCAACGCCTGGGTCGAGTGCGCGATCAACTGCTGGAGTTGCAAAAGGAGATGCAGGAGGCAACCCAGCAAGTATTGAGAGAAGCTCAAGCAACGCTGGATGAGATACTGAAAGCCGATAATCTGGAAGAATCCATCGCCGTCAACATGGGACGTATCGACGATGCGTTCATGCACGTTCTTGAAGCACGGCAAATCCACGCCGAACAGAGCGGTCACCGTGATGAGCAGGAAAAGCTGCGCCGTATTCAGGAGATCATCATCACCCAGATTCAGGGAGAAACTCCGCCGGAGATAAAGCTTCTCACTCAGCTTGTGAGCGCCCAAAGCAAAGAGGAGCGCGATCAGCTCATTGCCGGTGCGCCCGAACTGATTTCAGATGAGTTGGTGAAAGTAGTGGATATGTTATTGGACCAGGCCGAGAACGCGGGCCAAGCAGATCTGGCGCACAAACTGGAAGAGATTAGGCCTGAGTTAAAGGTCAGGCTATTGGCAGGCAATGCCTGATACGCTGTCGCTCTTAATAAGCTGAATCAACAAAGCCGCCATGATTTTTCTTCATGACGGCTTTTTAGTTTCTAGGGATTATCGAGGCGGAATCCATGACCGCGAACCGTCACGATGTAGTTGTGTTCGTCCAGCTCAGCCAGCCGATCGCGCAGGCGACGGACCAGCGCATCAATTGCCTGCTCCGAAACGCCCTGCCCCCCCGTCCCCGGCCACACAGCCTCGATAATGTCATCGCGGCCGCAGACCGAGCCGTCGGCATCATACAGCATCTGCAACAATCGAAACTGGGCCAATGACAAAGGCGGGTCCAGTTCGCGGCCGCGAATGGACACGGTTCGCTTGTTCTCTTCCAGCACCATCCCGGCCCCATCCATCTTTGGCAACTCGAAACTCAGGGGCACCGTTGCATCACTGCCGACAAACAGCATTCGCACGCATAAGGCGATCTGAATCTCATCTCCATCCTGGAGTGGAACCGTTCCTTTAACCTGCTGCCCATTGAGGAAGGTCCCGTTCTTGCTGTCCAGGTCTTCGAGCGCATATCGGCCGTCGCGATAGTGGATCTTCAGGTGATACCGGGATACTTGCCGCTCCGGCAACACGATGTCGGCATCAGTCCCCCGACCAATTAACAGTTCATCATTGGTGAGCGTCCATCGGTGGCCAAGCAGTTCTCCCTCACTCACCATCAGGACCGGTCTGTCATCCATACGTCAAGTCCTCATCAAGTCGGCAATCGACGCCATTTCATCGTGTATGCCAGTCTTTTACTGTTTGCATTATAATGGATTGTATGAGTGATAGTCCAGTAATCGACCCGGTCGATAGCCAGGATGTGGTTGCATCGCCTCCGGGCGGAAGCGTTGAGTCACCCCACAATGAAGGGACTGTGCTGCATGGCCGCTATCGATTGACCAATATCGTCGGGCAAGGCGGCATGGGCAACGTATATCGGGCGGAAGATCTGCGCCTGCCCGGCCGCCTGTGCGCCATCAAGGAAGTGACACCCGACCCCTACGCTTCCCAGGAAATGCGCGATCAGTCGCACCAGCAATTCCTGCAGGAAGCCAGCATCCTGGCCCAGCTGGATCACCCCAACCTGCCGAAAGTCTCCGATTTCTTCTCCGACAATAACCGTGACTACCTGATCATGGATTACGTCCCCGGCCAGGACCTCAAGCAATGGCTGGACAACGCACGCGCTGAAAACCGCAAACTCAGCGAAAGCCAGGTTCTGGGATGGGCCGCGCAGATCATCGACGCACTGAGCTACCTTCACCGGCAAACGCCGCCGGTCGTCCACCGTGATATCAAGCCCAGCAATATCAAACTGACGCCCGATAATCGGATCAAGTTAGTCGATTTCGGGCTGGTAAAGCTCCTCTCGCCGGACGAGGCACGGACGATCACGGTCGTGCAGGGACGTGGGACAGCCTTGTATACGCCCCTGGAACAATATGGGGGCGACAGCGGCCACACCGACGTGCGCACCGACATCTATGCGCTGGGGGCCACGTTCTATCACCTTCTGACCGACTTCCCGCCCCCGGACGCAAAAACACGATTCCTCAATCCGCGCGCGCTCCGCGATCCGGCTCAACTGAACTCCACTATCTCCCCTCATGTGTCTGAGGCTATCCTCTGGGCACTGGAGATGCACCCGGACGATCGGCCGCAAACGATCGAGCAATTCGCCCAGGCGCTCTTCGGCCGCGGCGGTCGCCCACACCCAGGCAAATCGATCTCGTTCGGCGAGGCTCTGCGAGCCAACTGGTTCGTCGCCATCATGGCTCTGGCTTTATTTGTTCTGGCGCTGCTGGCCACCCTCACCTGAGCCATATCATGAGCGAAACTCGACCTGTCTGCCCGCGCTGCTTCAAGAATAAACGCCAGGCGCGTGACGGCCGAACGCCGGCCGGCAGCCAACGCTATCGGTGTGCCGCTTGTGGTTGTCGCTACACCCCCACTCCCAAAGATCAGGGGTATCAGGAAGCGGTGCGGTTTCAGGCGCTCCAGCTCTATCTGGAGGGTCATTCCATGCGCGAAATTGGGCGGATACTCAATGTCAATCACCAGAGCGTCGCCAACTGGATGAAGGATTATACGCGCTTTCTGCCGCCCGATCTGCCGCCCGACATCGCCGAACTGGCCAGGCTCGAAGGCCTGTACGTTCTCTAAACGGTTCACCCACAACCGACGCCAAGAGAAGTCGTAAACCACCACGATATTAGACAAAGCCACCACGATATTAGACGATATCGTTGACGCTGCCGCCAGCAAAGCTATAGTCACAGGCAAACCCAATCCGTAGAAGATAGAGACCCTTTAGTTCTTTGGCATTCATCACAAACAGGAGCAGACTATGGCAAGCGTAAGTTTCCGGCATGTTTACAAACGATTTGGCGATGTCAGCGTCATCAAGGACTTTAATCTGGAGATCGCCGACAAGGAGTTCATGGTATTTGTCGGTCCCTCGGGATGTGGTAAATCGACCAACCTGCGCATGCTCGCCGGACTGGAAGATGTATCGGATGGCGACATCCTGATTGGCGACCGCGTGGTCAATGACGTGCCCCCCAAGGATCGCGACATTGCCATGGTCTTCCAGTCGTACGCTCTCTATCCACATATGACCGTCTACGACAACATGGCCTTCGGCTTGAAGCTGCGCAAGATGCCCAAGGACGAAATCGACCGGCGCGTGAAACAGGCGGCCGATATCATGGGTTTGTCGAACCTGCTCGATCGGAAGCCCAAGGCGCTTTCCGGCGGCCAGCGCCAGCGCGTCGCCGTATGCCGCGCCATCGTTCGTGAGCCGTCCGTCTTCCTCATGGACGAACCTCTGTCCAACCTCGATGCCAAGCTGCGCGTCACCGCCCGGGCGGAGATCAGCAAATTGCATCAGAGACTGGGCACGACTTTCATCTACGTCACGCACGATCAGGTTGAGGCCATGACCATGGGCGATCGCATCGCCGTTCTGGCCGACGGCATCCTGCAGCAGTGCGACACACCACGCAACCTGTACAATGAGCCGGTCAATGTGTTCGTTGCCGGATTCATCGGCAGCCCGGCAATGAACTTCTTCAACGGAACGCTGGTCAGCGAGGAAGGCCGTCAATTTATCGACACGGGTGATTTCCGCGTTCGCGTTCCCGAGGATCGCAAGGAAGCCTTCGCGCCCTATGTCGGTAAGGAAATAATCATGGGCATCCGCCCCGAACACGTCCATTCCCCCGATTTCGCGCCGACTAATATCAATGGCGAGCTTGTGAATGCGACCGTGGAAGTGGTGGAGCTTCTGGGCCACGAACTGCACCTGTATCTAAACTCCGGCAAGAACAGCTTCGTCGGCACCGTGGATCCCCGCTTCGGCGCTCATAGCGGCAATCAAATCACCGTTGCCTTCGACATGAACAATGTCCAGCTATTCGACAAGGCGACTGAACTGGCGATCCGTTAACTACCCGCGTTCACCAGAATAAGCATACCGAGGGTCGCCGCTCTACGGCGACCCTCTTCTTTAACCCCCAGAGATCACGATGCCCGTAGCCAATCATCAACCCGGCGAATCGTTCGTGGTCCAATTTGCATGGCGATTGCCCGATGGCGAGTATCTACGCGCCATGTTCCAGGCGGATATCGTGGACCTCGTGCCGGGAGCCGATAAGTATGTCGTGCGCCTGAGTCGATTTCTGGCCGGCCGTGAAGATGATGTCGAGGGGCAAGTGAAGCCATTGGAAAGCCTGGAGGGAGCGTATTGGGATCAGGTGCGTGGTCTGGAGGGTCGACGCATCACGATCGCCTATGAGGCCGATGACGGCCGCCCCCTCTACTTGCGGCTGGCCACCCTGACAGGGGAACACAACTTCTTCAGCAGATACGAAGACGCCGCAGTGATCGCCCGTGGCATCGAAACACGTATGAAGCGGTCACAATTGAGCGCCGCCGAAGACGATCCGGCAGCCAAAGACGGGACGGATCAGTAATTTCTCTCAGCTGGAGAAAACCCGGCGCCACATATCGGTCTCCAACATTCCCGCGGGATCGCAACGCGCTTTTAGCGCCTTAAACTGATCGATGCGCTCCTGGCCCAGATAGGCCTGAGCAATTTCCGGCCGCAACGTGCTATCTTTGGCCAGATAAAAACGGCCGCCCGCCTGCACGACAATTTCATCCAGTTCCTGGGTCAGCCAGACCAACCGCTGCCGGTTTTCGTCGGTCACACGGAAGTCCATGGCCAAAGAGAACCCATCGACAGCGTAGCTCATCAGGAATTCGTCCGGACGGTGGCGCTTGAGGACGGTCAGATAGTTGGGCAGGCCGCGCCGCTTGCAAAGGGTCAGGATTTCGGAGAACGCGTCGAACGCCGTCTCCTTGGGAATGAATGGCTGATATTGAATAAGGCCGCCCGGCCCATATGCTTTTTTCCAGTCAGGCACATAGTCGAGCAGGAAATGAAACTGTGCATGGGGCTGGCGATATTTCTTCACGCCCCCCAGGTTGCCAGCCAGATATTTGCCCTGGTTCACAAATTGCACGCCCCAATTGCTGAACATTGGGCGCATGAAAAGCCAGACGATCGAGCGTGGCACAAGACCAAAGAGATTTGGCCCCAGGTGCTGATTTCTGGGGCGTAGCGTCTGGGCCGGCTGCGGATCGTCTCCCGCCGACAGGTAATTCGCTCGATGGACATCACCTCGCCCCAGCGATTTGCCGGTAGCCAGGGAATCGATCCAGCCTACGACGTAATCGGAGTCGGCCGCGTGTTCGCGGAAGTAGGCGAACATCTCGCCCAGGTCGCGACGGGACGAGGTTTCCACATCGAGCAGCCCGGAGTAAATACGTTTCATTTGCAGGGTCAGGCTAATGAACAGGCCCAACATGCCAAAGCCACCAATGGCCGCATGGAAAACGTCGCTGTTTTCTTCGCGGCTGCACGTGATCACTTCGCCCGACGTCAGCATCAGATCGAACTCGATAATATGATCGCCGATTGGTCCAACCTTGAACGCGTTTTTGCCGTGGACATTCATCGCCGCCGAACCACCCATCGTGGTCGCGCTGGTTCCCGTGGCGACGGGCGGCCACCAGCCGTCCTCAATGATGTATTGCCACAGCTCAGCCAAAGTCACCCCCGGCTCGACTCGAATACGTCCTGTTGCGGGATCCCATTCCAGGATTCGCCTCAAGCGGCACATATCAATGAGGATGTTTTCGCTGTTCATCGCCGCATCGCCATAGCTATTGCCGCCACCCCGCAAGCCTACCGTGCGCCCGCTCTGTTTGGCGAGAGCCAAAATGTCGCGCAGAGCTTCAACGGTGCTGGGACGATAGACATAGCTCATCCCGCTGGTCGCCTCGCCCCAGGACGAGACCTGCTCCAGATGCTTGTCGGAAAGCGCGGCATACTTTTGGGTTGAATGAGGCATCAACTTGCGGGTTGATGGGGATTTTATGTCGGTCATGGCTCTTTTCCGTTTTCTAGAAGCTCAAGCGCCGGAAGATAAAAGAAGGGACCGAGCGCACGACCAGGCTCACAAATTGCCACCGCGACGGCACGTAGGCAACCTGGCGACGGCGACGAATGGCAGTGAGCGTCCTGGCCGCCGCTTCTTCCGGCGACACCACCCAAAACGTCTTGGGGGCATTTTTCAGTAAATCCGTATCCACGAAGCCCGGCTTGATCGTCGTCACTACGATCCCATACCGCGACAACCGATTGCGAAGTGCTTCCAGATACGTGTCCAACCCGGCTTTCGAGGCATTATAGGCCGGACTGCCGACACGTCCGCGATCGCCGGCAATCGAGCTGATGCCGACAATATGGCCCGCTCGCGCGCGCTCAAAGCGCAAGGCGGCCTGATTAAGCCAGGCGACCGCTCCCAGGAAGTTGGTGGTCACCATCGCTTCATCTTTCTCGAAATTATACTCATGAAGAGCGACGGGGGGCTGCACGGCCGCGCAATAGATAATCAGATCCAGGCCACCGAGATCGCGAGTGATCTGGTCAAACAGCATGGGCACCTGCTCGTACTCCGTGACGTCATGGACATAGGGCAAGACGAGATCCTTGCCGACGCTATCGCGCAAAGCAGCCAGATTGGCTTCGCGCCGGGCGACGGCCGCCACGTGATAGCGTTGGCTCGCTAACTGACGCACCAACGCCGCGCCCAGCCCTGAGGAGGCGCCAACGACAATTGCACGAAACCGGGGTTCCAATGGGTAATAAACGGGTGAAGTCATAATTATGATTGGTCAAGATTCGGAGGATAAGCGGCCGAATTTGATGCCGCAGCGGGCAAGGCAACCCGAGGCTCCTGAGACTAGTGAACGCCTCAGAAACCGATTCTATCAGATTCAACGTCGCTGTAAAGCGCCGCTTCACCTGCGACATATCTATGAGAACGCTATTGACAATATAGTTCGTCGTCGTATAATTCGTTCTGTTATATACTTATCTATCAGGTATTACTATGTCAGCTCACAGCAGGTTCACCAAGGAAATGCGCGAGAGATGGCTTTCTTTCATGCAAACATCTCATCCCGAAATCGACCCGCAAGCGGCTCGGTTATTTGATGATTTTCGCGTGATCGCCCATCAGATTCACCAATTGAGCGAAAACAGTCTGGATGCGTCGGGGCTATCCTATGCCCAATATCGCGTACTCATGATTTTGCGGTTCTGTGAATGGGACGGCAAATGCGACGGCCTGAATCCTTCGGAGATCAGCGCCACACAGGGCACCAGCCGCAACACCATTAGCTCCCTAATTCGCTCTTTGGAAGAAGGTGGTTACATTGAGCGACAACTGGACAGCGATGATCGCCGTCGATTCAACATTCACCTGAGTGATGCCGGCCGGAATCTGGCTTACGAACACGAGCACCAGCATTTCCAGCTCATCGCCGATCTCTTCTCCGCGCTATCTCCGCAGGAGATTGAAACACTGAGCGCTCTTCTCCATAAACTCAGCGACCAAATCAGCACACTAAAAGAATAGTTAATCCACTCAAACGGAGTCCAATATGCAGCTTTCAGGAAGTCAGCAAGCGGGCAAGCAAAAGGCCGGCGGACGCGCGAACCTGCAATCGCTCGGTCGCGCCCTAAACTATCTGACAAAATACCCCCGGCTAACAGCCGGAGCAACCGTTGCCTTGATCATTGCCACGGCAGCGCAACTGGTCGTGCCACAGCTATTACAGCGCATTATCGACACGATCGTCACCAGCGCGACGCATCAAGGGATACTCAATCTCCCGGCCAACATTCAAGCTATCGCGGCCCAAAAATTAGGCCTGGACCTTGTTGCCGCCCAAGCCGAGCTTGATGCCGCGCCCAGGGCGCTCATCACGGCTGCACTCATCATCGTCCTGTTCGCCGTCGCGCGCGGGTTGTTCGCCTTTGGACAAAACTTCATGTCCCAGGCCCTCTCCGAAAGCATCGCCTTCGACCTGCGCAACGACATCTTCACCAAGATCCAGCGCCTCAGCTTTAGCTACCACGACCGCAACCGAACGGGACAATTGATGATCCGGGCCACCGATGACGTGGAACGCCTGCGAGTCTTCATCGGTCAGGGTCTGCTGATGGCATTGCAGGCGCTCATATTGCTGGTTGGGACGCTGGCTATCCTGACCTGGACCAATATTCGGCTGACTCTTGTTGTCCTGCCGGTGCTGCCGCTCGCGCTCGGTATTTTCATGCTGTTCGGCATCATCGCCCAGCCGCTGTTCGTCGAAGTGCAGAAACGCCTGGGGCGGGTCAACACGACGTTGCAGGAGAATCTGGCCGGGCTGAAGGTAGTCAAGGCATTCACGGCCGAAGAGCGTGAAGAAAAGCGCTTCCATGAGAATATTGATTCGTATCTGGACCAACGGATCAAGGTGAGTCGTGTTTTTTCCTTTCTGTTCCCATTCATCTTCCTCATTGCCAATTTAGGTCAGGGGGCAGTGCTCTACTTTGGTGGGCGACAGATCATCGACGGCACGCTCACGCTCGGTGAGTGGCAGAAGTTCAGCCTCTACCTTGTCTACGTCTTCATTCCCATGGGGCAACTCGGATTCATCATCTCCCTGATGGCTCAGGCGGGCGCCAGCGCAGACCGGATTTTCGAGATACTGGACGCCAAGAACGACGTCGAAAACAAACCCGGAGCCATCGATCTGGGAGAGATAGACGGCCGGGTCGAATTTAAGGATGTATCTTTTCGATACTTCCCCGGTGGCGAAGCCGTGCTGAGTCACATTGCCTTCACCGCCGAACCGGGCCAAACTGTGGCTCTCCTGGGTGCGACCGGCAGCGGTAAAAGTACAATCATCAACCTTATCCCGCGATTCTATGATGTCAGTGAAGGCCAGGTGCTGATCGACAGCCATGACGTGCGCGATGTGACGCTGGAGAGCCTACGACAGCATATCGGCATCGTGTTGCAAGAGACTGTCCTGTTCAGCGGTTCCATCCGCGATAATATCGCCTTCGGCCGTCCCGATGCGAGCGACGACGAGATCATCGCCGCAGCCAAGGCGGCCGCCGCTCACGATTTCATCTCCGGCTTCCCGCAAGGGTATGACACACCGGTTGGAGAGCGCGGGGCGACACTCAGCGGCGGCCAAAAGCAGCGCGTAGCCATTGCTCGTGCCTTGCTCATGGACCCGCACATCCTCATTCTCGACGACAGCACCAGCAGCGTCGACCTGAACACCGAGTACGAGATTCAGAAGGCACTTGATCAATTGATGAAGGGACGCACCAGCTTCGTCATCGCCCAGCGCATCAGCACCGTGCTCAACGCGGATCTCATCCTGGTTCTCGACAAAGGGAGCATCGTCGCTCGCGGCAAGCATGAAGAACTCATGGAAGCCAGCCCTATCTACGCTGAAATCTACCACTCCCAATTAGCGG
>DAOMSB010000002.1:0-106788 GCA_035446145.1 Promineifilum sp. (SeqCode)
TATGTTCGTTCAGCTTGAACTCGAACCCGACTGAGTCATATTTCGAATTGCTGCGTGCGCACTTACGATATTGACTTCGCCAACATCGTCCATAATATCGTTTATCTACGCTGGCTGGAAGATCTGCGTTCCGAGATTCTGGTTGATGTGTTGCCGATCGACGAGATTCTGGCGACGGGCATCAGCCCCATCCTTACCCGAACCGAGATCGATTATCGTTGGCCGGTGCGCATCGGGGATGCAGTTGTCGGTCGCATGTGGGCGTCTGGTCTGTCCCGCACGCGCTGGACGCTGTCGTCGGAGATCGTGGTGGGAGATCAGGTGTGCGCCGCCGGCAGGCAGAGTGGCTATTTTGCCGATTTGAAGACCTTGCGGCCGGTACGAATGCCGGAGAAGCTGAAAGTGTTATGGAATGAGGGATAACCCTGATTCAATCCATATAAAAACGCGAGTCGTGGTTGGCGACTCGCGTTTTTTGTTGTCGGGGTCCCGGTTTTTTCTCAGCGCCAGTTCTCGATCAGGCTCTTGATTGTGCTGACGAAATGATCGGCCGACGCACCGTCCAGGATTCGGTGGTCGAAGGTGAAGCTGATGTAGGCCATTGGCCGAATGGCGATAGCGTCATCGATCACCTTGACTCGCTTTTCAATGGCGCCGACGCCCAGGATGCCACACTGTGGCTGGTTGATGATGGGTGTAGCGAAGAGGCTGCCGGTCGTGCCGTGGTTGGTGATGGAGAAGGTGCCGCCGCGCACGTCGTCGGGCTTTAGTTGCTTGTTTCGCGCCCGATCGGCCAGGTCGTTGATCGTGCGCGCCAGCCCCAGCAGGTTCATGCCGTCGGCGTGCTTGATCACCGGCACGATCAACCCGTCATCGATGGCGGTAGCCATGCCGATATTGATCTCTCGCTTGAGCAGGATTCCCGCGTCGGACCAGCTGCTGTTCACCAGAGGGTGCTGTTTCAGTGCCTGGGCGGTGGCAGCGACGATGTAGGCGGTGAAAGTCAGACGCACGTCATCGCGGGTAAATTGGTCCTTGTTGGCCCTGCGATGGGCGGCAACGGCCGAGAAATCGATCTCGAAAACGGTCGTCACGTGGGGGCTGGTCTGCACGCTCCGCACCATGTGCTCGGCAATCGAGCGTCGAATGCTGGTCAGAGGTAGCAAATCCGCCGAGCCGTCATGCGAAACGGACGGGGTGTGGCCTGTCTCCGGTTTGGCAGGAATGGGCGTTGCCGGTGGGGTCTCTTGCCTGCTCTCAACCAGCGGCGCGGATGCGGGAACTGCCGCCGTCTTTTGGCTTTCTACATAGGCCAGCACGTCTTCCTTGGTGATGCGGCCGTCGCGGCCGGTGCCGGCGATACGACCCAGATCAACGCCATGTTCGGCGGCGATGCGGCCAACGACAGGGCTGATGCGGCCGGTATAGGGCCCTTTCGACTCAACGACCGGCTGAATCGGCGCAGGAGTGGGTTGTATTTCGGGCGCGGCCGCCTGGTGTTGCCCGTTCTTGCGCGCACCCGTCCCGTTCCCATTCTCTGTGATCGCCTCGCCCGGTTCGCCGACAAAAGCCAGCACCGTGCCGACCGGGACGGTTTCTCCTTCCTTGACGCACAGCTTCAATACGGTTCCGGCCGTATCAGTCGTCGTCTCAGTGGTGACTTTATCAGTCTCCACCTCGGCGATTGGAGCATACTGCTCGATGCGTTCACCTTCTTTCACCAGCCAGCGGGCCAACGTCCCTTCGATGACCCCTTCTCCCATTTCCGGCAGCGTTATCCTGGATGCCATATAAGTGTTTTCTCCGTTATTATTGAAAGCTCGGATAGCGGGCCGGGTTGGCCTCATTCATCAAGTCATACAGCGTAGCGAAAACATCTTCCATGTTGGGCTTGGAGAAGTATGCGCCGTCAGATCCATAGGCGGGCCGGTGGGGCTTGGCAGAGATGGTGCGCGGCTCGGAATCGAGCCATTGGAAGCCACCCTGGGTTTCGATCACATTCTGAAGCATGTAGGCGGTCGCTCCACCGGGCATGTCTTCGTCCAGAAAAACGATCCGGTTTGTTTTCTTGAGAGACTCCAGGATCATGCCGTGCCGATCAAAGGGTAACAGGGTTTGCACATCGATCACTTCGACATCGATGCCTGTCTTATCCAGTGCTTCGGCCGCCTCCATGGCGATTCGACATGCCGCGCCATAGGTCACCAGCGTGATATCTCCGCCTTCGCGCAGCACCTCCGGCACACCCAGTGGCACGGTAATCTCGCCGATATTTGACGGCAGGCGCTCGCGCAAACGATACCCGTTCAGCACTTCGACGACCAGCCCCGGCTCATCGCCGCGCATCAGCGTGTTGTAGAACCCGGCCGCCTGGGTCATGTCGCGCGGGACGCAGATGTGCATCCCCAGCAGCAGATTGACGATAGCCCCCATGGGCGATCCGGCATGCCAGATACCTTCCAGACGATGCCCCCGCGTGCTGATGATGACCGGGGCCTTCTGACCACCGCGCGTTCGCCAATGGAGCGAGGCCAGATCGTCGGACAGGATTTCCAGCGCGTAGAGCAGATAGTCGAGATATTGAATTTCGGCAATCGGCCGCAAGCCACGCACGGCGAGGCCGATGGCTTGCCCCGCGATGGTGGCCTCGCGAATGCCCGTATCGGCGACCCTAAGCTCGCCATACTTCGCCTGAAGGCCCGCCCAGGTTTGATTGACGCCACCCAAGAGGCCCACGTCTTCGCCGAAGGCCACGACGCGAGGATCCCTCGCCAGTATGGCGTCAAATGCGGCATTGAGGATCTTCGATCCGGGCACCTGGGGCGCGTCATCTTCGTAAATGGGCTTCACTTCGACGACGTTGAGCGCCGACTCGGCCGAGCGGCTGTACATATGCGAGCCGTAGCGCTCGCTATCGAGGGCTTCCTGCTCCCTTTTCCATTCTATAAGTCTGGCAATAGGCGAGCCGGCTTCGCGCCCTTCTTCACGCGTCAATACCAGAACTTCCTGCACGGCCGGCAGAATATCCCTTCGTAAGGGCGCTTCCTTGGCGAGCAAGGCGCGGCGGATAGCCGCGATTTGTTCCGCCCGGGGTGAAGTCGCTTCAATCTTCTGAAATAGTTCGGCCGCCTGCTGACGTTCGTCATAAATTGGGCGGGAGAAAGCGCTCCACGCCTTCACGCGCAGGTTCTCGACCAGCTTTTCGGCGTTGCGCTCCAGATTATCGAGTTCCCCCGGCGGGGCAATGCGTTGGTCGATGATCCATTCGCGCATCCTGAGCAAACAATCATGATCGCGCTCCCAGGCCAGTCGTTCAGGTGACTTGTATCGCTCCTGGCTGCCGGAGGTTGAGTGGCCGAGCGGTTGGGTCATCTCCGTGACGTGGATGATGCAGGGAATGTGTTTGTCGCGCGCCAGTTCGGCCGCGCGAGCGTAGGTTTCGAGCAGGGCCGGATAGTCCCACCCCTTCACGGTAAATATCTCGAAGCCTTCGGGTGAATCCGGTCTGCGCTGGAAGCCGGACAGCAATTCGGACAGGTTGCCTTTGGTGATCTGGTGCTCGTTTGGCACGGAGATCCCGTACCCGTCATCCCAGATTGAGAGGATGACCGGTGCCTGAAGGACGCCAATGGCATTCACGGCTTCCCAGAAATGACCTTCGGCTGTGGAAGCGTTGCCGATTGTCCCGAACGCGATCTCGTTACCGTTATGCGAGAACCGGGTCAGGTGGTGCAGCTCGTTCAGCTCGCGATAGAGGCGGGACGCATAACCCAGACCAACAAGGCGGGGCATCTGGGCGGCCGTGGGGGATAAGTCTGTCGAGGAGTTCAATGTCTCCGTTTGCGAACGCCACGATCCGTCCTCGTTCAGCAGACGGGTGGAGAAATGGGCGTTCATCTGCCGGCCGGCCGAGTTAGGCTCGGCGGCGACGTCGGCATGGGCGTAGAGTTGGGCGAAGAATTGCTGGATAGTCGTCTGGCCAATGGCGAACATGAACGTCTGATCGCGGTAATATCCCGAGCGGAAGTCGCCCGGCTTGAAGACCTTGGCCATCGCGATCTGGGCTACCTCTTTACCGTCGCCGAAAATGCCGAACTTGGCCCGGCCATTGAGCACCTCACGCCGCCCGATCACGCTGGCCTGTCTGCTTTGCAATGCCAGCGTGTAATCGCGCAGAACCTCGGCGGTGCTCATTAATATCTGTTGGGTTATCGGTTTTTTGTCTGTTGTTTTTTGAGTTTCAAGCATGTCTTGCTCCAGAGTAATTTTCGGCCGCTCTCAACATGGGTAATCGGATACAAAGTGAACCGGCAGGGAAACCCAATACATCCTCTCCATTCTGTTGATTCCCCAATCGGGGAAAGGCGGCTTAACGGCTCAGCCAAACCTTCACGAAGGTTGCGGGCGATAGTGGGATTACCGCTCCTGCGAGATCCGTATCATTTGCGGATCATAATTACATCATAGCACAAAAATCGCGGTCGGAAATGCAAGCCGGTTAACTTTTATTTTCTCAAGGCAGCGACTTTACACTCAAGTTATCGAACAGCACTCTTACACCCGGGCCGCCGAGCGTCTGGACGAGGATGCCCACATCGCCGGTGGTGAAGGTGTTGTCGGTTACTCGGCCGACTTCCTGATCGTTGACGTAGAATATCATATTACCCGCTTCAGCCTGGACGCGAAGCTTGTTGGTCACGTTCAGGCCGGGCGTGATTGCCGGGGAAGCGAACCAGTGATCACCGATAATCGTGGCTTCCTCGGCCCCGTCCCGATAGCGGCCGATCCAGACATAGCCATCACCCGATATCTTGAACAGATAGAAGTCGCCTTTCTCAGGGTTGGCGCGGAACAGGAGGCCGTAGCCGTTATCCAACGGGCCTTCTACGGGAGTGGCTTCTACTTCGTAAATGCCGTCGCCAAACGTTTTGCCCGCCGAGGCCCAACGGCTTATATCATTTTCCAGAACCTTGAAATCATAGACGCCGTTGACGACTTTCCCGATGGAGTAAGCGTCTTCACCAACGCCCCAATTCCCCGGCTCGTCGAACGTCTCGATAAAGGGCAGGTTGTTGTTGTCGCCGCTCCGGCAGCCCGCCAGCGCGATGAGCATTCCGAAAATGAGCAACAGCCCGGCGCGAATAAGGGTTTGGTTCTTGGCTTGATCGTTCATCTTGACTCAATTATCTCTTGGCTAACGACAGGTATATGATATACTACTCGATGCTTGGGCGCGTAGCTCAGTTGGTTAGAGCGCACGGTTCACATCCGTGAGGTCAGGGGTTCAAGTCCCTTCGCGCCCACCTTCTGCCCCTTTCTTAAGACCCTTTCCCAAGGCCCTTTCCTTAAGGCCCACGACGCGATAATCTCCGATAACTTCAGGCATTACCCTCTGCCTGTCTTTAGCACGCGCAGATAGACGTGATCGCCGCGCCGTTCCAGAGCCACTTCGTCCCCATCCTTCATCAGGTTGTTGACATCCAGATCAAAGCTGTAGGCGTAGGGTATTCCTTCCAGTGAGCAGGCGGGGGCCATCTGCTGGTCGATTTCTGTGTTAACCATGGCGATAGGGGCTACTCCGCGGTAATAGAGTTCGAGCAACACGTAGGGCGCCACGCTGGAGCCGGTGCCACGCGGGAAGATGGCGATTTTCCCGGCCATGCTCTGCCCGTTGGCTGGATGATCTTCTTCTTCAATGACCCCTGTCTCGCGATTGACATAGCCGAGGAATGTGATCGGTGTGTCCGTTACAAATGCCTCGCCGATGACGGTGAAATCGCCTTGGGAAGGCAACCCCTGACCAACGGCAACTGCTGAGGCAGCCTGTGCCGATTGCTCCGCCGTTGCGCCCGAACTCTTTGTCTCTTGCGTCTTGTTCTTTTTGCCCGACGCAGTAGTTGTCATCCGATGCGCGTCTTCATAGGATAGCACCATGTCGCCTGTGGCAATGGCGACGCAATCAGCCAGGCGCATGACCGAGGTGGGGATGCCGTTCAGGCCGGACTTAATGTAATGCTCGGCTTTCATTGAGTTTGTGAGGACATGGTTGACCCAGCCTGGATCATACGGGACGACTTCGGGGCATGTGTTTTCCAGGAACAATGCGCCGCTCTTCCGGAAGATGTCCGCCAAGCCGGTGCGTTCGGCAACGGCCTTGGTGATAGCCGAGGTGAATATCCACAGGGGCGGCGGTTCTCCCGGGCCGGAGGGATCGGCCGTCACCCGGCGGCCCCGCAGATAGCCGGCGATCGCCTTTAGCTCGCCGATAGAGGCTTGTGGGCAGCCCAGGACGACCAGAGAAACGGGTTTCTTCGGCTTTAACTCGGCGTAACGCTGCTCCAGTTCGGTCCGGCCAAAGGTCAATCGATCCTGATACTCGGCTTCGGGGAATTCATCTCCTTCTATAATATGGAGTAGAGGGGAGCCATAATTGGCCGCGGCCGCGCTCATCGCCTTGCGCTGTTCGTGGGTCAGGGTTGCCGGCAGCCCGATGATCGCCGGAATAGGCCCAAAGGGCATGCGCCAATTTGGCCGTCGTTGTTTGCCGATCCAATCGCCTAATACCGAGAAGTCGGTGGGGTCTTCCAGGTCGACGGTCACAGTGACTGCCAAATTTGGCCGCCGTCCCTCGTCTTCCAGCAAACCGTAGTTTGGCGCATATCCCGTCAGGGCGCAGGCCAGCGCGGATAGACCTGACTCCCGATTGGTGCGCAGGCCGCTATAGGAGTTGGCGAAACAGATCGCGTTGGACTCCGCCCAGGCGGCGGGCATATCCTGGGTAAGCCTCGACTGAACCTCATCCCATTCATAGGGCACGCAAGATTGAATGGTTTGGACGCCCAGGCCTGCATATGACTTGATGATCTCTCGATGGTGGTCAAGAAATCCGGGCACGACGATTCGCATCGCTTCGAACTGGTCTTCGTCGCAGCCTGCGGCGTTGAGCGTGGTAGGGATGGCCACACCCTCGCCCGGGTCTTCGGCCAGTCGGGCCAGAAATTGGCGCAGGCCAAGCCCGCCGGTTAGCGGCGAGACGCCGGAGAGATGGGCGCTGCCGATTGGCGACAGGTGCTCGGCGCCGGCCATCGCGGCCATATCGAGCAGGAGTCGCATACCCATTTGGCGCGCCCGGCCCTGCTCGCCGGCGAGCATCGCGCGTTGTTCATCGTTTAACATGGAAGGAGTTATGGTCATAAATGTGCCTTAAGTATGGGCAAATTGCCCCGCCTAAAATAGAGGAAGTCGTCTGTTTTGTCAGGCAACCTCCCCGGCAATGGTTCTAAAGATACTCGGAAAGATCGACGACGCCATATTCTCCGCGCTCGTACATGCTTCGGTCGGCGCCCCAGGGGATTGTGCAATCCAGTCCCATTTTGGCCGTCAGGCTCTTCCGGCCGGGCACATGGGTGCCGGAGGGATCGAGAGAGCTGCCGGGTTGATTGGCGTAGACGTAGAGATCCCGATCGGCCTGGAATCGCGTCGCCAACGCCCATTCTACCTGGGCCGGATCATAGAGATCGATATCGGTGTCCACGACCCACACGTGCTTAAGGGAGCCGTGTCCCTTAAATGCTGCTTCTATGGCCAGCTTGCCGTCGTCCGGTCCTTGTTTGTCGATTTGGACGACCGCGTGGAGCCAGGACGCGCCGCCGGGGGTGATGACCGCGCCCGTGCAGCGGGTGACCTGATTCACGGCCGCAAAAATCGTCGGTTCCTTGGGCATGCCCATCAGCAGCTTGTGCTCCAGCCCGCCGGGAAGCAGGGCATGGAAGATCGGGTCCTGACGGTGGGTTATCAGATCGATCTCGATGATCGGCTGCATCCGCGTGATGTCCATGGTCTCCGTCAGATCCATGAACGGCCCTTCGCTATACAGCCCTTTGGTAATTCGCCCTTCGAGGACTATCTCGGCGTCGGCGGGGACGTACAGATCATTCGTGAGGCATTTCACCAGCGGGGTGGGGGCCAAGGCATTGGCGACGGCCAGCTCGTCGACGCCCGGCGGGGGGGACATCGACGCGGCCAGATGGACGCCAAGCGACACGCCGATGCAGATCGCCACCGGCAGGTCGCCTTCAGTTTTCTGCATGGCGTTGAACGTGCCCCGGTTTTCGACGATGCGCGCCGCGAATCGCCGTTCGTCCAATCTCAATAGGCGGTGATAGCACATGTTGCGCCCCAGTTCGGGATCGTTGACGATGACCACATTGCTGGCGATATAATGGCCCCCGTCCTGAGGCAGGTGCAAGAGGATCGGCAGGTCGTTGAGGTTTACGTTCTCGACGATTACCTCCTGGCACGAACCTGACCCTACAACCGGCGGCGGCACCGGATTCTCAAGGGAATCCTTCAGGTGATGAAGCAGATCGGGAACCTCTACGCCTAAAGCCATGCTGAAGAACTTGCGATCGGCACATACGCCGGAACAAATCCTCCAGCCGGGATAATTCTGAATGTTGGTAAACAGTACCGGCCGGCCTTCCAATGCATGGGCGACATTGGCCACTTCAAAGGTTGTATCGACGGCCTTGTCGATTGTCACCAGATCGCCGTTGTCGGCGGCCGTTTCGATGAATCCGCGAAAACTCATAACATGTTTGTCCTTGACTATGATTGCATTATAACCGAGCAGGCCGACAGGGTCGATTGACTACCATTACGCATGAGAATGGATAGTCTGTAATTATCTGTTATCAGAGGTATCATTGGGCATATGAGGAACGGAATGGGTGACCGGGTACATATCGGACTGGGTCTGCTGGCCTTGCTTTTCTCGTCGCTGGCCTGCAATGCATTTGCCGGAAGGGCCAACACATTACCCCCACCTCCCATTGCTACTGCAACCAGCAGCGTTGGCGAATCCTCGACCGAACCCAATTTTGCGCCAACCGCGACGCTTCCGGCGGATACGCCGATGGAAGATGTGCAGGGCAGCTTGCGCATCCTGGTGGATCTAAATATCCGTTCCGGCCCTGGTGTGAGCTATGATCGAGTGGGCTTTCTGCTGAGGGAGCGTCGGGTGACCGTAATCGGCCGGGATCCCCAAAGTGGCTGGTGGCGTATCCAATGCCCTGAAGATGCTGAGGGTGATGAGTGCTGGGTATCGGGCGGCTCGCAATTTACGTTACTTGAGAGCACCGATTAAAAAAGGTGCTCCCCCTGTCCTGCGAAACAGGGGGAGCTGCAGAGAGGGGATGTAGCCTGCGAGCAAGCGTTGTTATCATCCGGCGCGAATGGCCGGATGGCCGGTAATCGTTATTTTCGTCGCAGAAAGGCGGGCACTTCCAGGTTGCCGGGCGCGAAACGGGGCGTAGCTTCCTGCTCTACCTGTTCCTGGGCCGGTTCCGGTTTTCTTTCCGCGCGTTCCTTTGATTGGGCCTGACGGGCTGCCGTTTCGAACAGGCCGGTATCATTACGCTGGAGCATTTGCCGCCGCATATGAACCTGATCAAAGCGGGTGGCGATGACCGTGATGCGAATCTCATCGCCCATAGTCTCGTCGATGACAGCGCCAAAGATGACGTTGGCATCGGGGTGGGTCGTTTCACGGATCACCTCGGCCGCCTGATTGACTTCATACAGGCTGAGCGTGGTGCCTCCGGTGATGTTGAATAATACCCCTTGCGCGCCGTCAATCGTGACATCGAGCAGCCGCGAACTGACGGCTTGCTCGGCGGCGATCCGCGCCCTGTCTTCGCCGGTGCCCCGGCCCACGGCCATCAATGCTGCGCCACCCTGGGTCATGATCGTCTTCACGTCGGCGAAGTCGAGGTTGATCAGCCCCGGCACGGTGATCAGCTCTGTGATCCCCTGGATTCCCTGGCGCAGGACATCGTCGGCCAGATGGAATGACTCGTGAAGCGGCATCCGTTTGTCGGTGATGTCCAACAGGCGGTCATTGGGGATGATGATGAGCGTATCGACGTGCTTTTGAAGCTGCTCGATTCCGCGCTCGGCCGATGTGGCGCGCCGGCTGCCCTCAAAATGAAATGGCCGAGTGACGACGCCGATGGTCAATGCGCCCATCTCGCGAGCTACGCGGGCCACAACTGGAGCTGCCCCCGTGCCCGTGCCGCCGCCCATGCCGGCGGTGACAAAGACCATATCGGAACCTTGAAGGACCGACTGAATCTCTTCGATCGACTCATTCGCGGCCTTTTCTCCCTGATCGGGAAAGCCGCCGGCACCCAGCCCTCTGGTCAGCTTGTCGCCGATTCGCACGCGCACCGGTGCATCGGAAAGGGAGAGAGCCTGATTATCGGTGTTGATGACGACGAAATCGACGTCTTTGACACCTTCGGCAATCATGCGATTTACCGCATTGCTGCCGGCTCCTCCAACACCGACAACGCGGATGCTGGCGGAGCAATCCGTATTCGTTGTTTGTTGCATCCTCTTATCCCTTTTCCTTCCGTAGCGAACAAAGAGAGCCGGGATGTCGAGCAAATCTGGGAACTAGAACAGCGTTGCCTTGTTGCCTGGACGGCCATCGTAGCCGCTTGCAAACTGTTCCAGGACTGATTTTTCCACCAGCCACTTGTTCCCGAACTTGATCGCGGGCAGCTTTCCATCGCGGATAAGCCGCCGCACCGACTCGGGATGTATCCCTAGTCGCTTGCTAACTTGATCGACATCAGAATAACTTTCCAGTAACGTCTCTTTGTTCATAATTACCACCGCTGACTTGAGGCGATTCACTTCCCCGGAAACCGCTCAACAAAATGTTGTTCATGTCATGCGGGATATTACAACATATTGCAACAATACAACAGTTATTTACCCAAGTCAATAGAGCCATTCTCTATAAAGAATGTTTTTACATTGTGGCGGCGAACCGAGAAGATGGCGTGAAAAGGAAGGTGGACTATTGCAGCAGAAGCCCGCAAATGGACACGAGTGAGGTATCCATCTGATCGGCCGGGCATTGGTCGTAGGCAATCCGGGTGCCTGTTGTCGCGTTGAGATAGCTCAGCATGTGATAGAGGGGGGCGAATCCGCAAATTCGGTTCCGGTCATGTACCGCGAAAATCCGATCGTAGAATTCGGCGGCACTTCCTCGCGTGATGGCTGACGTTAGCCCGCGATCCTCTTCGCGTAGTGACATACGACGAGGAGCATCCATGATAAATGAATCTCCAAATGCCGGACCGACGTGGGCGAGGTCCACTGAGCCAACTGCCAAAACACGACGGCCGGCAGTTCCCTGTTTCAATGTATCCCAAAAGCGGTGGAATGTCGGGTCGGTGGCCGGGTGGTGGCCATTGCTCAAGAAGTGGTGGAATGATCCGATCAAGATGGGGATCATTGGGCATGGCGCGCGCTTTGCCTGATGAAAGATATAGTGCAGCCATACGGCCGAAAGCTCGATGGAATGTTCGTTGCGATGGTTGAGTTCCTCGGCATAGGCGCTTTCCTCACCAATCGCTGCCGCGAGCTTGTTGATGAGATCCATATCATTCGGCAACACGCCGAAGGGTGTGGCATAGGGCTGATGGGTCAGAGTGATGGATCCGGCGCTGCCATTGTGGTCGGTGCCGAAAATGAGCACGAGCTCGGCATCCAGCACGGCGCTTTTGGCTTCCTGCCAGACTTGGGCGTAGACCGGCCCGCCACGCTGGTAGTCGATGTGGGGTGATACCACGCCGCGCCACGCTTGGGAGACCGGGTCGCGGCCCTGAGTAGCATTCCCGTAACTTTCAAATTGCGTGATCAACTCTGCGGGTGAAGCCGGATAACCTAAACCCGCCAGAGCCGGCGGCCGATAGGGGTGAGCGCGATATTCAGCCAGGGCATGGGCATGTTGGGCCTCGAATCGTTCGTTATGGAGCAAATAGACTTGATCCAGTTGCGAGAGCGCGTCCCTGACTACTTCAAATGGAATATCGATGCCCAGTTCCTCAGCTATCTCCGCGCGGAGCTCGGCGGCAGTCCGCGTCCCGTCACAGAGCAGGAGCATCTGAGCGATTGCCTGGGGCACGATGAGCTGGCGATCGCTTAATTGCCATGGATCGCGCAGGAGCCACATTCGCTCCCCGCGATGGAAGACCGGCTGGAAGTCGAGTACGCGCAGTTGGGGTTTTTCCGATACGGGCATAGATCTGGAGCAGGGGCTGGATTACGAGCAAATTGGGGCAAAGCCAAACGGCCCCAGGATGATTTGGAACATCGGAGCCAATGGGCCACAGTATAGCAGCCGGCCCTGGTCATAGGCGTCCAGCACGAGGAATGTGCCCGCGCAGACCAGGAGCAGCGCGACCAACAGGCCGCAGCCAATCCACAAGCCGCGCCCACGCCGGGGTTCCTCGTGGGCATACGTTGGCGGTGGTGGGTATGCCGGCGTGGGTGGCGGTAGCGTTGGCGTAACGGCCGGCTTATGCGCTACAGGTGCGATGGCCGGCTTATGCGCTACAGGTGCGATGGGTTGGGGTCGCTCCACGGGGCGCTCTTCGGCGGGGGCAGCAGGGGGTGTGTAAGCCTGCGTCGGCTTCTCGGCCGTGGGACCCAAGGGGCCGGTATCGTCATCATCTTCTGCTGGAGCCAATGACATATAACGCAGACGCACCGTATCGCCCAAATCAATGGCATCCCCATCTTGCAAGAGGGTCAGATGACTGATCCGCTGGCCGTTTACGAATGTGCCGTTGGTGCTGCCGATATCTTCGACGGCATGGCCGTCCGCGCGACGAACGACGCGGATATGTCGTCGTGACACTTCGGGATCGGCGAGAACGAGATCGTTGCCCGCGCTGCGGCCGACGGTGAATTGATCGTTTTGAAGTTGGATCTGGGTGGTGGGGACTGGCCCTCGTTCCACGACGAGAAGCGCCTCTGATTCGTTCATGGTCTATCAACTATATCTATTTTGCGAACGTTGAGCGAACATAGGGTCATCCGGCATCGAGGCGCGCCTGGCGGGCGTCGCTGATGAGAGTGTCCAGGATTGCCTGGCGTGTCGCCGGATTATCATGACTCAGATAGATGGTGACGCGCTTGGGAGGCGGCAAACCGGAATCGTCGCCGTTTTCGTGTGCCGGCCCAAACTTGGTATATTCAGGCCCCCAACGCGCCAGAAAGGTGACGGCCAGCGACTCGATGGGCTGCGGGCCGAAAAGCAGCCAGCCTGAGCGAACTGTCTGCAAGCTCTTGGCGTTAAAGAACTGGTAGAGATATTTCCCCGGTTGTTCTTCGGCCATTACGACATGTTCGCCCAGAGGAACCCGCCAATAGGTAGCGGGGCGGAGTAATAGATTATTATCGCGGCCGGAGACGCTGAATAAACCGGTAGCCGCGATGTCGATCTTGTGGTTGGCGGGTATTGGTTCCGACTGTGTTGTGTTCGGCATGGGGCCGGTATGCGACACGAAACGATTGAAGTTGTCGCGTTGGGCGCGCCATAACGAATAATTCAGCCAGATGATGGCCAGCAACAGACCAATGAGCGCCGGCAGGGGCCAACGTTGTCGCCAGCCGATTATCAACACCAGGATGGGCAACCATCGCGCGATCGAAACGAGGCGAATTCCCAACAAGGATCGTTTGTGCAATCGATACATCATCGCGTAGGCACGGCTTAGATAGTTATAGTAGGCGCGGCGCAGAGGTGATAAGGATTCCATCTCGTGAATCTACCTAGAATGAGCGTCCGCAGGTTTCACAAGCTACGCGGATTATCCGGAAGCGAATCCGTCCATTTCTGTGACGTATATTGGTGATCGACCTCTCAGAAAATGATGCTAACATGCCGCCGAAATGTCGCGATTATCCACAATTATATCTTTCGGGCTACTCCGACGATATGGATTTGCCGATCTTGTGGCAGCCCCTTGTCAATCGCGCTCATCCCATGGAACAACAGGCGATTGAAGGCAACATACGAAGGATCGGCAATCATTGTGATGGATTCCGTGACTAGCCCGGCCGAGGTGGTCAGGTCGTGCAGCTCCGTGGCCGTGTTAGCGCGATAGAATGTGGAGAAGGTGTCTTCGGGCGCGCGGCCGTAAAGTCGGGCAACCAGCCGCCCCTGAAGGCTGCCCAGCCTTCCGACGAAGCGGTTGGCGACGGTCAGGGGGTGTCGCTTGTTGGGGGTGATGAAAATAAACACCCCGCCCGGCCTAAGCACGCGGCCGATCGCCTGGAATGTGCTCACTGGATTGGGCAGGTGCTCCAATAGCCAACTGGCAATGACGATATCAAAGACGTCATTGACGAAGGGGAGATGGTCGCTGAGCGCAACGGCGCGAGGGAGGTTTTCCAGACGATGCTCCGCCAGCGAGAAGAAGTCGGGGTCGATGCCGACCGCCTGCGAGAGCGGATGCTCCAGTTGTTCGACGAGGCCGCCACGCCCGCAGCCCACGTCGAGCAGACGTGAATGGGGCCGTAGGTTCTCGTGAACTTGCTCCGCGAAAACTTCGGTTGCGGGTCGCCATCCGGGATGCCTCTTTCGATATTCATCCCGCCATTTGTTTTGTGCATCCAGCGATAGCATGAGGCTAATTGTACCCGGATGGTAAGAATTGCCTGAATCGTAACTTGATTGCTATCGATAGATCCCGGCTCGTTGTAGAATTCCGTCCCATGCGATTTACCTTTTCGTTATTGCTCTTGTCTCTTTGTCTCGTGGCTTGTGTTCGCCCGGAATCGATCCCGGCGCAAGCTGAAATAGCATCAACGGCGACCGTTCAGGTTGCTCAAACGGCAACCCCGGAACCGAGCATAATCACTCCTTCGATGACGCCAACTCTCGATGAGTTGCCGGCATCCCCAACCGAGGCGATTGCGTCACCTGCAGCGGAGCCTTCGCCGTTGCCGCTTTCCAAGCCCACGACCCTTGAGAGCGTAGTGGCTGAATTGATTGCCGATAACCCCCCGACGCGTGATGATGTCCGCCTCGCGGCCGCCTATTTGGGCGCGAACCCGACTCAGGCGACGCCCAGGCCATCGGTTGAGTATCAGGTCGGAATGGTCGAATCGTTTTACATCAGCAATGTAGATAACAACACCGTCAATTCTATCGACGCAGAGTTGATGAGTATCGGCGAAAACGCCTACTTCTGGTTCGACAAAGGCCCAGGCTCGGTCGAGCCGGACCTCGCAGAGCTGGCGCGAGTGACGGCGAGTTTTGATGAGATTTATGATTCGCTTTATGCCTACTTCGGTGTATCTGAGCCTGTGGGAGGGCGGGTGCATATTGTCCACGCCGCGCCTGATGTTTTGTGCGCTATCGCGGACAAATGCCATCTGGCCGGTTACTTCTCATCTCGTGATTTGCTTCCTCAATCAGTGCGGCCACAGTCGAACGAACGGCCGATGTTTGTCATGAATGTCCAACAGTTTGGAACGGGCAACTACCTGGATGTGCTGGCACACGAACTGCGCCACATGTTGGGGAGTGAGTATGAGGCAGGGGAGGAAGACTGGTTTGTCGAGGGCGGCGCGATGTTCGCTGAGGAGCTGGCCGGGTTTACCTTCTTGCCGCAATTACGGGGCAACCTTTTCCTGGAGGACCCGGACAGGCAGCTGAATAACTGGACTGATGGCGATACCATTCCTTATTATGGGCGGGGTTATCTGCTTAATCGGTTCATCTACGACCGTCTGGGCACGGGTCTTTACCGCGAATTTATCCTTAGCGGCGAGCCAGGCTTGAGAGGGATTGACGATGTGGCTCAAAAGCATGACCTGGATCTCACCGGCGATCAGCTTTGGCTCGATTGGCTGGTGGCAATGGCGCTCCAGGATGCAAAGGACGTTCCGACTGAATATGAATGGGCCGGACCAACGCTGAACGGCGCGGCGATGACACCGATCAATAACCTCCCGGCCAACTTTGAAACGACCGTGCATCAGTATGCCGCCGATTATTATGAACTACCATCGAGCGGTGAGGTGACCATTGAATTTTCCGGCCAACCGACCGTACCTCTTCTGAACGCTGCGCCACCTTCCGGTGACCGGTACTGGTACGCTCAACGCGCCAACGACAGCAACCCGCGCTTGACTCGCGCCATCGATCTGCGTGCCGTTGCCGGGGCGACGCTGGAATACGATGTCTTCGTCGATATTGAGGCTGGATATGATTTCGCCTATGTCGCCGTGTCGGCCGATGATGGCCAAACCTGGCAACCGCTTGAGGCCGAAGGGATGCAAGGCCTTCGACCGGAGGATGATCCGTCCGACAGCGCTTTGGCCCCTCGATTCTATACCGGCCGATCTGGCGCGTGGGTCTCCAAATCCATTGATCTCTCGGAGTTCGCGGGGCAGGAGATTTTGCTGCGGTTCGAGTATGTCACCGATCCGATTCTAACGTTTGCGGGTTTTGCCCTGGATAACATCGCCATCCGCGAGATTGACTTCTTCGATGACGCTGAGAATCTCGATGAAGGCTGGATTGCTGAGGGGTTCACCCGCGTTACAAGTCGATTGCCACAGCAGTGGCCCTTGCAACTCGTCACTTTCGATAGTGACGGCCGACCAACCGTTGAGCGACTCACTGCGGATGGAGATGGGCGGTTGCGTCATACATTCCAGGCGCTTCCGGGAACGCGACGGCCGTTGCTCATTGTGTCCGCCATTGCGCCGGAGACGTTGGAGCTTGCTCATTACTCTCTCGCTGTTCGATAGGTGGAGTAAATTAGGCGTGGGTATGCCGGCCACGGGTTGCTACACGGCAAAGTGACCTTATAATAGGCATGGTGTCATGTTGTCAGGGAGTCCTTGTTTAATATCTGCCAACGACCCATAGCGCTACGATTCCAGGGGGTAGTTGATGACCGGGAACTCCACGGCCGCCTATTATGAGACGATCATTCGCCTGCTGGTCGGCCCTGGGAGCATCTTTGCCTCTCGTGATAACCACCTTCCCCATGCAAATTGGGTGACGCCCGAATCGATTGACTGGGAGCAACTCTGGCAGATTGCCAACAGAGAGCGGGTTGTCCCTTTGCTATATCAAGCGACTCGAGGAATGGCGGGCCTGCCGGGCTGGTGGCAAGAGCGTTGTCGAGCTGCGTACCAGAAAACAGGGATACTCAACACATTGCGTTTCCGGGAGTTGTCCGGCTTGTTGGCGGACTTAAGGTCAGCAGGACTGGAGACGATTATCCTGAAAGGTGCGGCACTTATCGAACTTATCTACGGCAATCCGGCGCTGCGACCGATGGTCGATCTCGATTTGCTCCTGTATAAGCACGATATCTCCCAGGCGATTGAACTCTTTGCCGGGCGAGGTTACCAGGCGTTTGGCCACGAAATAGCAACTGGGTCTACGTTAGCCTATGAAAATGAAGTTGCACTTCGGAAGGAAACCCTCTATGGCTGGCAGATCGAATTGCACTGGGGTCTATTTGATTCTCCTTATTACCAGAACCACTTACCGGAGGATGAATGGTGGCGAACATCCGTCGACTTAACTATTAGCGGGGAGCCTGTTCTTTGTCTCTCGCCTGAATGGACGCTGATCCACCTATGCGGGCATTTGACGTTTCATCACCATGGTGAGGGGCTGTTGTGGTGGCATGATTTGGCCGTATTACTTTTGATGTACGGAAGCAGGATTGATTGGGATTATGCCATAACTCAGGCGCAAGCGGCGGATATGGTGCTTCCATTAAAAAATATCCTGCCTCGCCTTGAGACGGAGTGGGGTGTGCCTGTCGCGCCGGAGATTGCCGAGCGGCTGCAGGGGATCGTGCCCAAGCCGGAAGAGATTGAGATGAATCAGGTGCTGGCGGGACGCATATTATCCCCAGGACAACGCATGTTGATCGACGCAAGGGGGTTTGGATCGTGGCACGAGAAGGCTGGATTTCTTGTTCATAATTTGTTCCCGTCGGCCGCATATATGGACGCACGTTACGACATCGCTTATCCGGCAACCAGGCCATTTTATTATATTTACCGCTGGTTGTTAGGTTTATCCGGGGTCGTTCGTGATTTCTCTAATCGTAGAGCTGCTCTCCGCGGCGAAGATGCGGGTGGGACTCGTTCCGACCACTCGCCCCACTCCCGTGAAAGGATCGAATAGTAACCCGCTGTTCATATCCTTTTCACGACATGTTTATGTCGAAACAGATAGGGTGGTTGGTATCATTCAGGCAGGAGATAGGGAGAGGGCCTGTAACCAGTGCATTGAATTTGGGATGCCTGTTTCCAGTTAGCAGCCAGTGACATTCATGAAGGGGCAATCAGAAAACCCCCTTATTACATTCCAGCCAGTTGTTGATTGGGCACGTAACGGGCTATCCCAGGGTTGGCCTGCCGTTCAGATGTAAGCCGACAAGGCCCTCGATGTAGCGTTTGATGGACGTCACTCTGGGGTGATATTCATTGGACGAAAATGCTATTTATTGTTCTGGACGACGATGCATGTCGGAAGGGCGGAGCATGCCACCCGCCGGATGAATATGATTCGCCTCTACCTTAATCGTCAAGCTGCCGGAATTGGTCGCTACGCTCTCGAACAATCAGTGATGCTGTTGTTCGGATGGATACCGACGATCGTTGGTGTTGCGATTCGCGGCGTTGTCTATCGGTGCATCCTGCGGATGAATGGTTGGGCAGCGATCGAGCGCAACGTTAGATTGCGTTTTGCCGGCAATATTACCCTGGATCATGGTGCTTACCTGGATGAGTCTGTTTATTTGCATGCCTGTCCTGGGGGTATCCATATTGGGGCGCGAACCATTGTGATGTATGGTGCCGTGCTCCATGTTTATAACTTCCGGGGAATGCCCCATTCACGAATAACGATTGGTCAGGACAGCCTTATTGGAGAGTATACTGTTATCCGTGGCCAGGGCGGGGTCACCATCGGCAGCAGGGTCTACACTTCGCCTTTTTCGCAGATTATCGCTGTCAATCACGTGTTTTCTGATCCTGATCAATCCTTCACCCGGCAGGGCATCACAGCAGAAGGGATCATCATTGAGGATGATGTCTGGATTGGATCCGGGGCGATCATTACTGATGGCGTTCGTGTTGGCCGTGGGTCGGTTGTGGCTGCTGGGGCAGTCGTGACCTGTGATGTTCCTCCCCACGCTGTTGTAGGCGGTGTCCCGGCTCGTGTGCTGAAGATGATCGATATTCAGGGTGATGCGGGAAATAACAGAACAGTTTACCACGAGCCCGGTAATGCTCGCTGAGCGTTCCTGTTGGTCATGGTTTGTTCAAGGATGTGTCCCTAAATGCAAACGACCTCGCTAACAGTCGTGATACCCGCCTATAACGAAGAATCAGGCATTGCCCAAATCGCGAGCCGCGTCCTGGCCACACGGGACGAACTGGCGGCTATCGGTGTGAGTGAATTTGAACTGTTAATTGTCGATGACGGCTCACACGACGACACTGCGCGGATTGCGGCCGGGATACCCGGCGTTAACCTCATTCGGCATCCGACCAACAAGGGATATGGTGCGGCGCTAAAAACCGGCTTCAACCAATCTCAGGCTGACCTGATTGGCTTCCTCGATGCGGATGGAACTTATCCGCCGGAATACTTTTCCCGATTGTGCGCGGTAGCGATGGATGGGGCTGATCTGGTGATAGGTTCCCGGATGGCCGGCGCTGACAGCAAGATGCCGGTGACGCGACGTATTGGGAACATATTTTTTGCCCGGTTGTTGTCGCTCGTCGGCCGCCAGACGATTACCGATAGCGCGAGCGGAATGCGTGTCTTTCGGCGGGATATCCTGGACTGCCTCTATCCTCTGCCCGATGGTCTAAATCTGACTCCCGTGATGAGCACACGTGCCGTCCATGAAGGCATACGCATGGCTGAAGTCCCGATCCCATACTCCGAACGTTTGGGGCGGTCGAAGCTTAGTGTCGTCAATGACGGTTCGCTATTCCTGCGATCCATGCTCTGGACGGCGTTGCAATATAATCCGGTACGTATTCTGGGGATGCTTGGGATCGCCGGTGTATTGATTGGGTTGTTGTGTGTAGCTGTTTTGGTCATCATGCGCCTGTCCGGCGTTACGGTCCTCACACCCTGGACGGTGGTCGCGCTCTATACCGGCGTTGTGGCCGGCATGGTGGGTGTCAATCTATTTCTATTGGGGATCGTGTTCAATTATCTGATCGCGTTGTTTCGGGGCAGGCCGGTGCAGCAAGGGCTATTCGGTCGGAAGTTTTTCGACAGCCCTCTTGACAGGCATTTCGGCTGGATGGGAATAGGTTCGTTTCTGGCAGGTTTGGTAATCGCCGGTGTTGCAGTTATTTTAGGAATTGGTGGATGGGATATGGGTCAGTTATGGCTTTACGGCTTGGCGAGTGCGATGCTAATCCTGCTTGGTGTAGAGCTTGTAACCTTCTGGGTCATATTCAGGGTCCTGGATGAGTTGAATACACAGGCTATGCGCGAAAGCCGGTCGATAAACCAAGGGCGGGAACGAGATTTTTCGGCGTGAACAGCCAAGACTGTTTGTGCTGGAGAATGGAGACAACAAGGGCTATGCCAAAAATCGAAGATAAAAATCTTGTAACGGAAAACCTCGGCTCTCGCACAGCGCCCAAGCTGCGTATGGCCGACTTTCCAAGCGCCGACGAGATCGTTCAGCGAAATTTGAACGCTTCGGTGCGATCCGAAGGGACGGTCGATATTCTGTTTGTGAACCCCCCCACGCCTGATGGCGGCTTGTGGATTCGCAGTCAGCATCGCGTCGGCCGCCGCACGCGAGAGAACATGGTCTGGCCTCAAGTCTCTCTGGCACAACTCGCGGCCATGGTTTACCCACAGCATTCGGTGGCCATCATCGACGCTAATGCCGAGCGCATGAGTTGGACTGAGTTTACCCATAAGCTGGAAGGATTCAGACCCCGCTATTATCTGACCCAAGTGACGGCCCCAACGCTCGAAAACGACATGTATGGTTGCTTTCTGGCGAAAGCGCGTGGGGCGAAAACCATCGCCTTTGGGACTCATGTTACACCGATTCCACGTGAGACGATGCGTGCCTATCCGGCGCTCGATTTTGTATTAATTGGCGAACCTGATCTGACTATCCGTGATTTGCTCGACCATTTAGAGGGGAAGATTGAACAACGCCCGTCGAATATCCAAACGATGTTCGAAAAGCACGATCCGCTTTACCGACCTGCCATTACCGACAACGGCAACATTGACATGAATGGCATTAAAGGAGTGGGCTGGCGCAAGGGAGAGGAGATCATCATCAACCCTACGCGGCCGTTCCTGCGCGATCTCGACGACATGCCCCATCCACTCCATCATCTGCTGCCTCTCAACACGTATCGCATGCCGATGATCCATGGTCCCTTTACGTTCATCGTCTCCAGCCGTGGCTGCCCGGCCGGATGTACTTATTGCATCAAGCATGTCAGTTACCAGTTCACAACGCGGCTTCGCTCTCCTGAGCATATTATGGAGGAGTTGTGGATTCTGAAACGTCTTGGCATGAATAATATCCATATGTACGCCGACTTGTTTACCGTCAGCCGGGAGCAGGTCATGAAGCTGTGCGAATTGATGATCCAGGAGAACCTCCAGATCCGCTGGACTTGTAACAGTCGTGTGGATTACGTCGATGAAGAGATGCTGCAGATGATGGCCAAAGCGGGCAATTGGCTTATCTCCTGGGGCATCGAAAGCGGTAACGATCAGATCTTGCGCCATGCACGAAAGGGAGCGTATACTGAGAAGGCTGAGCGCTCTTTGCTCTGGTCACGCAAGGCCGATATCCGCAACTGGGGTTACTTCATTATTGGCTTGCCGGGCGAGACGGAAGAAACAATTCGGCAGACGATCGAGTTTTCAAAGCGCTTGCCCTTGGATATTGCTTTGTTCCACGTTGCTGCGCCATATCCCGGCACGCCATTCTTCTTTGAAGTTGTGGAGAATGGTTGGTTTCGTCCGGGCACGCGTTGGGAACAGGTAGACATGGATAAGGGAACGGTACTGGATTACCCAGGCCTGTCGGCCGAGCGGCTGCTCTACTGGCAGAAACGCGCCTTCCGCGAATGGGCTATGCGTCCGGGTCCAATAATGACTTATCTGAAAATGCTTGTGTCCGATCCCTCAACCCTTCGTTCTGCATTGAATGTGGGGATCCAGCATTTGAGCTGGGTCTCTACCGACACCGGATCGCCCGCCGGCGCGGCATAATGGGTAGAACGAATAACGAAGTAATGATGGCGGCCGATGAGTCCCCCGGCAGGCTGCGGTCGACATTCGTGAACAGTCACCGTTTTGCCTGGATTCACCTGGGTTGTGCCTTGGTGGCCGCGGCGATCTGGTATGTTAGCGGCGGCCGAGCCGGGCCATGGCCGCTGTTGATTGCCGGAGCGCCGTGGGCAGCCCGGGTGATCAGTGGGCACTCCCCGGTTGTACGAACACGGTTCGATCCTTTCCTCCTGATGTTCGTAACAGGCGCGGCAATCGGTGTTTGGGCTGCCTATGATCAGCCGGCCGCGATTGAGAAGTTTTGGCTGATCCTTGGCGGTGTGATTCTCTTCTATGCGCTCGCCGGCCAACGCGCAGCCAACATCTGGCCATTGCTGCTCGGCGTTGCCTTCTTTGGCGGCGGCGTGGGGCTTTATTTCCTGCTGACACATAATTGGAACGAAGCTCCGGCTAAAATTGACTCGTTCAATCAGCTAGGCCTGCAATTAATGAACCTTCGCCCGGCTATCTTTCAAAACCTGCATCAGCTTCATCCCAATGTCGCCGGCGGAATTATCGCTCTCTTGTTTCCCTGTGCGATTGCGGCGATGGTGCGGATGCTGCGCGAGCGACGTTTTTTGTTGGCCCTGCTCGTGGCCGCTGCGCTCGGCATTATGATCCTGGCGTTGGCTCTGACGACCTCGCGTGGCGCCTGGATAGCGCTCTTCGGCGGGTTGGTAGCCTGGTTGATATGGATTGGCGCGAAGGATATGTCCAACTCCCTCTTTTTTTCCAGGCGCAAAACCCTGGGGTTGGCCGGATTGGTGCTGTCAGGGATTGCGTTATCGGTGGTGTTGCTTTCTCCTCGCGGACTGTCGGGATTCTTCGATCGCCTTCCTGGGCCGGCTAGTGCGGGGAGTCGGATGCAACTCGCCCAGGATGCGTTCGATTTAACCGGTGATTATTGGCTGACAGGAGCGGGATTGAATTCTTTCGATGGCCTTTACTCCCAGTACATCCAGGTCATACCTTTCCATGCGGTTATTCATAGCCATAATCTATTTCTAAATATCATAATCGAGGAAGGTATCCTCGGTATTGCTTCCATAGGTGCGATCCTGGCTTTATCGTTCTGGTGGTTATCGGATCCCAAACTGTCGGGTTACCGGCGTTCAATCCACGGGTTCTCCCTGTTGGCCGGAGCGACTTTCGCCATGTTGGTTGTCCTGTGTCTGCATGGACTTGTGGATGACGTCTTATTTGGTAGCCGCGGCATACTGCTTCTGTGGTTTCCAGCGGGAATAACGGCCATGTTATTCCCACGGCGCCAAGGCTTGCGGGAGTGGGTGAAAGCGGCCGAATCGCCGAGGCTGATATTTCTTGGTGTTGTTACGGTGATTACCGCTCTGTTACTTGTGACTTTCCGCTCATCCCTGCTCAGCTCATGGTACGCAACACTCGGAGCGATCGAGATGGATCGTGTCGAGTTGGCCAACTATCCAAGCGGCGAATGGAGTGACGGCTCTGAGGCGGTCGATTTGGGCGTGGCCGTATCTCAATTTAATCGCGCTCTATTGTATGACCAGGATAATCGCACCGCCTGGCATCGGCTTGGTCTCGTCGCCATGCTCGATCGCGACTTTGAGACTGCGGCCGACTCTCTCTATCATGCTTATTTGCTTGATAGCCAACATCGGGGAATCCGCAAATCCCTGGCCTATGCCCGGCTATGGGCAGGTGATTTGGAACAAGCTATGCCGCTATTACAAGAAGTTCCTGATGTAGAACTGGAACTTGCCAACTATGTGGAGTGGTGGAAAAGCCAAGGTCGTCCCGATCTCAGCGAGCGTGCCGAAGCAGCACGAAACATCCTGACCAATCTCAATTCTCATTAATGCTCTATGCGTTTCAAACATAGTTTATTCATAGCGATATTGCTCCTGATCGTGTTGTTGAATTGCTCTGTCGCAACCGGGCAGATATTGGCCCAGGCCGGGGGGAATGGTTCATCGGCCACGGATGCAATGCTGGGATCTCTCGCTTTTCAATCAAGCGACGAATGGTCTGCCCCACTCAACCTTTCCCGTTCAAGTGCGACAACTAACCCGCAGTTGGTTATCGCGAGCACGGGGCGCCAACACGTGCTATGGGAAGACCAGTTTGAGGGGTTTGTTTATGCGGCAGGCGGGTCGGATGGCTGGAGTCCTCCGCGGGCAGTCGAAACACCGTTTTTCACTCGTCGCGTGTTCCCCGATTTACAACCGGCGGCTGCGACACCACGCTTTATCCCGCTTCTTGTCGCCGATATGAACGGCAATATTCACGCTTTCTGGGTCGACGATCTCAGCGACAAGGCCGGTGTCCTGAAACATAGTGCTGTCCCGGAGAGCTCTTTCGTCTCGTATGAGGCCTGGTCTGCGCCGGAGTCACTGGAATTTGGAGCCGTTAGTCCCGCCGTGGCCGTCAACGCGGCTGGGCTTCACGTGGCGTATATTCGCAGGGTAGAGACGCTTGACCGGCCCGCCGGCGTGTACTATCGACGTCTTTCGGTCGGTAACGGCACGTGGTCAGGCGAGCGCCTCATTTACGCTTCACGATATCTGCGCGGATTGAATGCGGAGACTGCGAATGTATCAATTGCGGCGGCCGAAACGGGGCGTATTGTCCTGGCCTGGGACGACCCTGGGCGCGAACAAGTCTTTGTCTCCACCTCGAGTGATGATGGAGCTAATTGGACCGCACCCATCGAGATCGACCGGCGCGCGGTGACTGACTTGCCGGCATCCGCAGGCCCCAGAGATATCATGGCCGGCGTCAGCTCCGGCGGCACAATCGTCACTTGGCGCGCCGATCACCAGTCTTTCCAGTCATGCGTCCATTATTATCGCTCCCTGTCTGACGGCAGTGAGAGTTGGTCGCTGCCGCAAGCCATTCCCGGCTTGGCCGACTGCCTTACTACCGTCAACATCGTCAGCAGTAACGGCAACTTGTTCCTGCTCGGCATGGTGGAGCCACTCGACAGCGTTGCCGGGGGAGCGAAACCTGCAACCTATCTGTTGGCGTGGGATGGGGCGCGCTGGAGCCTGCCGCGAGGGCAAGAAGCGTTGGCAGGCTTTGTGAACCCCGAGACGAATCAGCCTATCGATTTGCGCTGCTTCGATGTGGCGACCCTTGCCGACAAGCTCAACCTCGTCGGTTGTGACCACGGAGTGGGTGGCGATATCTGGTGGACATATCGCACGTTTGGCGACATCACAGTTTGGTTTCCACCGCCCGCCGTGTGGAAAGGACCTACGGCCGTGGCCGCCGTTGCCACGCCGGTCAGTGATCTCGGCCTTGCTCGCGATTCGGCGGGTCGCAACCACCTGACTTGGACAGAGCAGGGGGGCAGGCAAATATTCCACGCTTATCATGATGATGCCGGTTGGTCGACCGCCAGATCTATCATCGCGCTCGACACAGGTACGATTCAATCTCTGGATATGACCGGCAATGGGACGCGGCTATTTATCGTGTTTCGCGAGAGTGATGGCTTGCACTTTGCTCAGGCTGGAGTCGAGCGTCCTGCTGAATGGACAACGCCTGTTCCTTTGGCGGCCGGTCAGACTGAGGCAGTTGAACCGGATATACTCGTTTCTCAGTCGGGCGCGCTTTTTGTGGCCTACACCGTCGCACTTAATGAGCCGCGAGGTGCTTATCTCACTCGCTCGACTGATCTGGGCGCGAATTGGTCTGAACCAATCCAGCTGTTCAGCGGCGCCGCGGCCGATTGGCCTGCGGTAGGTTATGTCAATTTAGTTGAGACAACCGATGGCCGCTTGCATGCTGTCGTCGCCGAGCGGGCATTGCCGCCGGACGATACAATCCTGCGCCTGGCATATAGTCGATCGGAGGACGGCGGGATGACCTGGTCGGCGACGACACCGATCGTCTCCACGCCTATGCGTTGGTCGTCGTTGATTGGCTACGGCGAGCGCGTTTTGCACATGTTATGGGCTGAACCTACCAATGATCGCCTATTACTGTGGCATATTCAATCGGTTGATGGAGGTAATTCATGGGACGAGGCTACCCAGGTTGGTGCGCTCGATGGAACCGATCTGCCGGCGGTCACTATGGACCCAACGGGCCAATTACATCTATTGGGCATGGAAGATGGCCGACTGCTGGCCTGGACATTCGACGGCGCAAAGTGGACTGCGGCCGAGTCAGCAACACTGAATTTGGCTGACGGTGGCCTGCTGGCTGCGGAGGTCGATAGCGCCGGAAATCTCGTCGCTGCGTATGGGCTGCTTGTCCCCGGCTCGTCGCCGGAAGAGGCGACGGGTGGCCTGTTCGTCATGACTCGTCCGTTGGATTTGCCGGCCGTTGCGCTGCCCACCCCACCTCCTCCGCCGGCCACAATGGCGCCTGAGCCGACCGTCGTTCTGACGGCCACGCCTGAGCCAACGCCAACTGTCATCGTGCCGACAGCACCCGACAGCAACCTTCTATCCAGCGTGCCCGGAGCCGGCAGCCGTGCTGGGCAGCTGGCCATTGCCGTGATCCCGGCCGCGCTGGTGGTGTTGATTGCGAGCATCATTGGCCTGCGGGTCATGCGCAGAGGGGGGCGTTGATGGCCGGGAAGCGGCCTGCAGTCATGGCGTTGGCACTTCTTTTGACAGTGCTCTTTTTCCCGTTGGCTGGCTATTCGATCGCGCAAAATCAGGGTGAGTGGTCAAAACCAGAGCTCATATACGAGACAGAAGCGGCGATAAATTATCCATATGTGGTCGGCGATGGAACCGGAGTCACGCATCTTTTCTGGCGTGAATTTGATGAAGATGAGTCGGATAGCGACTCGGGCTTGCAGGCGATTATCTATTCAAATGATATTGGCGGCCGTTGGAACCCAGGGCGCGATATTATCGTCATGAAAAGCGTTGTCGCTCCAGCCGCGGCGGTTGATGCCAATGGTTTAATCCATCTCTTATGGCAAAGTACCAATAATACGCTCTATCATAGCCTGGCAACGACGGAGTCAGCCCACTCGGCCCAAGGCTGGGCTCAACCGGAACCCATTGCCGCAACTAATTCGAGCGCTCATATACAGACAGGCATCGACAATGTGATGCATGTAGTGTTTCCAGGGATAGACACGACCGGCGTTTATTATATTCGTTATGATAACGAGACGCATGGCTGGTCTTTCCCTGTTAACATTTCCGCTCCCGCCTCCTCAAACACCTCAAGCGACTTTACCCGTTTGGCGATTGGATCGGACGGCACGCTCCACGTCGTTTGGACGGAGTATTTGCTTCCCGGCGGCTGGCCACCGACTGGCATCTACTACGCCCAATCGACTGATGGTGGCGGGACGTGGTCCCGGGCGACGGAACTGGAAGGTGCAGGCAGCGTGCAAGCCAACGTTGCTGTCGACAGCCGTGGTCGCGTCCATGTAGCCTGGAATCGCATGGCCGGCATCGGCGGCCGATACCACCGATGGTCTGAAGACGGTGGCCAATCCTGGTCACCATTGGCCGAGATTGCGCCTGCCGGGCAGGGTGGCACAGAAGGCCCACCCCAATTAGTTGTCGATAGTGCCGACGCACTTCATCTGCTGACCACCTTCAATGGGTGTGCCCAATATGCAACATGGGTAGAGGGTGTGTGGACGTCCCCGGTATGCATCTCCGGACGAGAGGCGATGGCCAGTGGCTTTATCGAGTCTCCGACTATGACTGTGACTAATGGTAACCAGCTTCATGCCGTATTTTGGGACGATCGGAAACGGCTTTGGCACGCGACGATGACGACCAATGCGCCGTTTATCCCATCGGTAGCGCTAATAGAATCCGCGCCGCCAACAATCGCTGCCAGCCCTGCTGCCGTTGAGGTAACGCAGTCCGTGGCGACACCAATAATCAATTTGTCGACAGCGCCGCCAGGCGACGGTGAATTGCTCGGCCCGGCTCAAGCCTTGTTACCGGCCGTGGCCATCGCCGGCGCGTTGCTGGGTTTCGTTATACTGATCAAGTTATTGCGATCTCGCTAACTTTGCTGATCACATGGCAGAACAATCCAAGCGCTCCCCCCTTTATACCAGTGCCACCATCGATGTGGCTGATGTTGTCTCGCGACCGGCATTGATCATCGAACCGGCGCGCGGCCACTTCTCTCTGCAACTGGATCGCCTGTGGGCCTATCGCGAGTTGCTCTATTTCCTCGTCTGGCGCGATGTGAAGGTGCGCTATAAGCAGACGGCGTTGGGCGTGGCCTGGGTTGTCCTGCAACCGTTGCTGACGACGCTGATTTTCACCGTCCTGTTTGGATTGCTGCTCAAGGTTCCATCGGGCGACATGCCCTACCCAGTTTTCGCACTGGCGGGATTGATCCCATGGCAGTATTTCGCCGGGGCGCTGACGCGAACTTCGTCCAGCCTGGTGGGCAATGCCCATCTCATCACCAAGGTCTACTTTCCGCGCCTAATCATCCCGCTGACCGGCGTGTTGAGCGGCCTGGTCGATTCCGCTATCGGTTTCGTCCTGCTGGCGGCGCTGCTGGTCGTCTATGGCATTTGGCCGACCGCGGCCATTCTATTGTTGCCTGCCTTCTTGCTGCTGGCGATGGCCACGGCGCTGGGCTTCGGGCTGTGGCTGGCGGCGCTGAATGTGCGCTATCGCGACATCGGCTATCTGGTGCCGTTCCTCATCCAGATTTGGCTCTACGCGACGCCGGTGGCCTATGGCAGCACGCTCATCCCGGAGCGCTATCGCTGGTTGCTGGGGCTGAACCCGATGACGGGCGTGGTGGAAGGGTTTCGCTGGGCACTGTTGGGGCAAGAGCCGCCGGGGCGATTGTTCGCGCTGTCGGTGACGATTAGCGTCGTAGTGCTGCTGACCGGCCTTGTCTATTTCCGCCGCACGGAGCGGACGTTTGCGGATGTGGTGTAGCGCCGGATTCCTATCCGGCAACGGCAAGAATTACCTATGAGTGACATCGCCATTCGTGTGGAGAACCTGAGCAAGCGCTACGAGATCGGCCGGGCTGGGACACGCCACGATACGCTGCGCGACGCGCTGGCTGGGCTGTTCCGGCGCGAAGGCCGCGGCCGCAGCGAGACGTTCTGGGCCTTGCGCGACGTGTCGTTCGAGGTGAAGCGCGGCGAGGTCGTGGGCATCATCGGCCGCAACGGGGCGGGCAAGAGCACGCTGCTCAAAGTCCTGTCACAGATCACCGAACCGACCGGCGGTCGGGCCGAGATCCACGGTCGCGTCGGTTCCCTGCTGGAGGTCGGCACCGGCTTCCACCCCGAGCTGACCGGCCGCGAGAACATCTACCTCAACGGGGCCATCCTGGGCATGCGCCGCGAGGAGATCGCCCGCAAGTTCGACGAGATCGTCGCCTTCAGCGAGATCGAGAAGTTCCTCGACACGCCGGTGAAGCGCTACAGCAGCGGCATGTATGTGCGGCTGGCCTTCGCCGTGGCCGCCCATCTGGAGCCGGAGATTTTGCTGGTGGATGAGGTGCTGGCGGTGGGAGACGCGGCGTTTCAGAAGAAGGCGCTGGGGAAGATGGGGGATGTGGTGAATGAGGGGCGGACGGTGTTGTTTGTGAGTCATAATATGGATGCTGTTCAACGACTCTGCAATAGGGCCCTGCTTGTCGCAAATGGCCGTATCATTACTCAGGGGGATGTGAAGACGTCAATTCGGGAATATCAACGAGAGCAACTTACCGTCAGGAATGCTTTTGCCTGGCACGATATTTCTCAAGCACAGCGCACAGGTAGTGGGGACGTAAAATTCAGTGCTGTGAAGTTGTGCGGTGGGAGCCTGCCCGTGGACGCAATTTTTACCGGTGGGCCACTGTCCGTAGAGTTGGATATTGTGTCAAAAATTTCCACAAGCGTATCGAGTATGGCCATCACTGTCTTTACCCCAAATGGGACCATGCTCGTGAATGCAGATACGATTTCGCAAGGCAAGACTTTCAATCTTCGTGAAGGCAGGACCCGAGTCCAATTTGTCGTTTATGCACTTCATTTGTCACCCGGCACCTATAATCTTGGGTTGTGGCTGGCTAACCATCCTGGAATTATTCATGATAGAGTGCCGACAGCTATTCAATTTGAGGTTGTCGAATATGGACAGAACAATCAACCTGGCGTAAGGGTGGATGGTCTGGTGCCTTGTTCGTTCAAGGTGGAAGCACTTGATTTTGTTCCCGATGGTGACGAATGACTCTGTTCGTCCCCATCGATTGGCTGGAGATTCGCCCAGCAAAACCGTGTATCTAACCCATATGCAAATCTTGAAATCAGGCAGTCGTAATAGGCTCGTCTTCTTTTTGGCCATTATTACGCTATCATTTGCCCTCCTTTTCTTCATAACACGTGCATTGGATGAGCGGCTTGCGCTGATGGCGAGCGTCGCCTGGGCCACACTACTCATCATCTATCTGATGTATCGTTGGCGATCGATTCCGCCGATTTACGATCTGCAACTAATCGAATTACGTCATCTTATTGAATTACAGTCGCTGATGGGTGGTGCATTTTTGCCGTTCTCAGTCTGGGCCATGGCACCCAACGATCTATTCCAACTGGTGTCGACCATTCAAATACAACGATATGGGACCATAGTTGAATGTGGTTCCGGTGTGTCGACTATCACGATCGGCCGCTTGTTGCGTCAATTAGGGATCGGCCATTTATATTCGCTGGAAGAGGACAAGGCATGGTATGAAATGATGGTCGCGACGTTGGCTGCCGAAGGGCTTACAGGCGTCGTCACGCTCATTCATGCTCCACTTGAGTTGTATCAAGGCGCAGACGCCGAATGGTATGCCCTGGAGCAAGTGCGACAGGTTCGGGCTGGCGCAGGCCATATTGATCTGCTGCTTGTAGACGGGCCAAAATCTGTGTCCACCTATTCGCGCTACCCGGCACTGCCGGTTTTTGTCGCCCAACTGGACGGGTCTAGTCTCATCGTGCTGGACGACACCCGACGACCGGGAGAAACCGCTGTGTTAGAGCGTTGGAGCCGCGAGTTTCAGCTGCGATTTGAGGATCAGCCAGGCAGCCCGCGCGGCCAGGCCTACATACGTTTAGTTAAAGAACTATGAATCATCCTCTTGTCAGCATCATCATCCCCACCTATAACCGCAAGGAGTATATTCAGCAGGCGATCGATAGTGTAATAGTGCAGACCTACCCGCACTACGAGATCATCGTGATTGATGACGGCTCCACCGATGGTACGGGCGAGGCGTTGGTGGCGCGCTACAATGATCGGATCATATATCATCGGCAGGAAAATCAAGGGGAGTCGGTGGCGCGTAATTGGGGGATCAATGTGGCGCGAGGAGAGTACGTAGGATTTCTTGATGATGACGATATATATCTGCCCCGGATGCTGGAAGTGACGATCGAGATTTTAGAACAACATCCCGATATAGGTTTTGTTAGCGTTCAATATTATGTCACTAACGAGGCGGGAGATATTCTGTACACCCCGCTTCTTTCCAATAGTTGTGATGGATATATCACAGCTGAAGAGTTCCTGCTTGGAGATTCAACCGTACCTAGTAACTCAATATTACGTCGAAAAGTGATTGATCAGGCTGGATATTTCGACACGACGATTCGATATGGGGAGGATGCGGAATTTTTCCGCAAGATATTTGCACAATTTCGAGCGTATTTTCTCGCAGAGCCATTGATGGCGATGAGGGTTGGGGAAGCGAGGCAGTCGGGTCGCATACTCGATCCTGCCAAGGCGAAACTTCGATTTGATGATCAGACCGCAGCATTGTCAAGAATTGAAGATGATCCCGTGTTTGTCCCATACATCCCGAAATTGTGCGGTTTAATTAACGCCAATTATGCATTTAACCTGATTGCCAATGGAGAGACGTCAAAGGCCGAGCCGATATTAAAGCATGTGTTTACGCTGGAACCGTCAGACTGGTTCTATAAGGAAATTATGTGCGGGCTTTTCCTGCAATATATCGAGGCACTTGATGATGAACAGGGCATTGCTGCAGTGATGAAATTCGCACAGCAGGTTTTTACTGCTGTTGATGGAACCCGGGCGTTCAGGCAAGAGTGGAGGCGTAAAATTATAGGCAAATTCCACTTGAATCGGTTTTTCAAACAGGCATTTCAAGAAGAATGGGCCGAGATGCGCCTTTCCTATTTCCGGGCAATTGCCAATGATCTCGTCTGCCTGAAAAACCGCGGGATACATTCTTTCATGATCAAGTCATTCATTGGGCCACGTCTGTTACGAACTCGCGTCTTTTAGAGCCAATCAGGTTTCTCCACTTTTTCAACTGGAATGCCAACAATTAGCGTCATCATCCCCACCTATAACGGTGCGCGCTATATCCGGCAGGCGATTGATAGCGTCCTGGCGCAGTCATATAGCGATTATGAAATTATCGTCGTTGATGATGGTTCGACCGATAACACGGCCGAGATCTTGTGGCCGTATGGTGACCGTATCACCTACCTCTACCAATCAAATCAAAAACTGCCCACAGCTCGCAATAACGGGATCACCGCGTCGAAAGGCAAATACCTGGCCTTTCTCGATAGTGACGATCTCTTTCTGCCCGACAAGCTCGAGGTTCAGGCACGCTATCTCGATGAACGGCCGGACGTGGGGCTGGTGGCGTCCGGCTGGCAATATATCGACGACGATGGGTGGATCTTGTCGACGAGTGAGCCTCAGGAAGATCGGCCGATCACTCTGGAGACGATATTATTTGGCGGGCTGGCCCCTGTCCATGCTGTTTTGTTGCGTCGTGAATGGTTTGGCCGCGTTGGCGGCTTCGACCCCCAATTCGCCTATTGCGAGGATATGGACCTGTGGTATCGGCTGGCGCTGGCCGGATGCCCCATGGTTTGGGTTGAGGCCATCGTTTGCCAATACCGAATCCATACCGATAACATGAGCCGTTCACCTGAAATCCACTTTAATTATTATCGCCGCGCGATGGATAAAGCTTTTGCCGATCCACGATTGCCAAAAGAGCTGCTTGCCCGGCAGGCCGAACTCGATGCCAACCTGGACTTGTCCGAGGCGTCACGACTGGTCGCCGGCGGATGGACTGAGGACGCTCGCGAACGCGTGCTTCGCGCAGTAAGTATTAACCCCAGACTTAAGGATGACAATGGCCATGGGTTGGCGGAGATAGTCGTAGGATTGCGGTCGAGTGTATGGAGCGACGGTCGCTTTGCCGAGTTCGTGGCGACGGTCATGGCTGATGAGATCCCTGCCTTGGACCACACAATGGCGATTGTCTCCGCGAAGAAGTGCTTCTATAACGCATACAACAAACAGCGAGTGACCGACATTCGGCGAGCGTGGTTCGACATCATCTGCCGCGATCCGCGCTGGTTGGTCGACCGCGGCGGTTGGTCGATTCTGGGTCAATCGTTCGTCGGCTTCAAACAGGCATCCGGGACGAGGGAATAGGGGAGCCGGAAGATGTCAGATCTGGTTACCGTCATACTTACGACCCTCAACAGCGAAAAATATCTCCGCAAATCCATTGACAGTTGCCTCAATCAGACTCATCACCATATCGAGTTGCTCGTTGTGGATGGCGGTTCGACGGATGCGACTATAGAGATCGTTGAGAGTTACATCAAGGCAGACCCCCGCATCCGGCTCATCTACCAGGAAAACAATGCGGGCAAGCTCCCCGGAGCGATCAACCTGGGCATGGCCAATGCCCGTGGTGAATATATCACCTGGACGCAGGATGATTGCTGGTATGAGCCTGATGCATTGGAGTTGATGTTAGCCTTCTTACGAGATCACTCCAGGGTTGCGCTGGTCTATACAGATTATTGGCTTGTGGACAACCTGTATGGGCAACAGGCGATCAAGTACACAAGAGTTAGCGATGTCGATCGGATGCTTGATGAAGATGTCATCCAGCAGTGTTTTCTCTTCCGGCGCGAGGTGTATGAGGCGGTGGGGCCTCAGGATATACAGTACTTTCCAATCCACGAAGTTCCCTGGCGACTCAAGATCACGCAAGGATTCCGGATCGAGCCTCTCCATATCCCGTTGCAATACTATCACTGGCATGTCGATTCCCTTACCGGACGGATAGGCGGTTATGAGTTGCAACGTATGATGTATCGGGCATTCTTAATCGAGGGACACATTGATGAAGGTGAACTTCGCCGTCGTTTGGCTGATATTGACATCCACGATGCATACGCCGCTTTTGTTTTCCGTGGCGACTACCGCGCGTTTCGTAGCCTTTTTAAGGCGGCCATTCTGGGAAATCCGACACACGGCCGCAACCGTGGTTTGTGGAAATTGTTTGTGACTTCCTTTTTGCCGGCGCGCGAATGGAGACGGCAGGAGATGCTCGACGCCTGGCAGGCTCAAGAAGCCAAACGCCAGGTGATTCTTGTTCACGAGTTCAGGGAACGATTCCCGCAACGGCAAGTGGCTCATGCCAACGATTAGCGTCATCATCCCTTGTTATAATCAAGGCCGCTTTCTGAAGTTCGCCATCGATAGCGTCATCGCCCAGACATTTGAGGAGTGGGAAGTTATTATCGTTAACGACGGCTCGACTGACGACACGGCTCAGGTTGTGGCCGGCTACGACGATGCTCGTGTCCGTTATGTTTATCAGGAAAACCGGGGCCTGTCGGCTGCACGGAATACGGGATTGCGTGAGAGCCATAGCGAATACGTCGCCTTCCTTGACGCAGACGATGCCTGGACGCCTTCGTTTCTGCAACATTCACTGCTACCGATGCTAAATGATCAGCGTCCTGGAATGGTTTATTCCCGCTATCGATTTCTGGACGACCGGGGCAATCTCCAGTCTCAGATTGGCGGAGAGGCGCTTGAGTCGACTCGGTTCCGGCGAGTGATTCGCCGCGGCGGCTTTTTCCCGCCCAACTGTGCTTTGGTGCGAAGAAGCGCAATCGACAAAGTTGGCTGTTTTAAGAGCCTTCCGACAGGCGCAGAGGATTGGGATCTTTGGTTGAGAATTGCCGAAGAGTTTCCTGTGGTTGGCCTTGAGGATCCGCTCGCCTATTACCGTATTTATCCCGGGAGCATGTCTACCAATGGGTTGCGAATGCAAATCAGTCGCTTCGCCGTTTTGGCCGAACATTTTGGCCCGCCCGATGGCCCTCCCGGCTTATGGCCGGAGGCTAAACGCGAAGCCTATGCCTGCGGTTATCGAAGTTGCGCCTGTGAATTTCTCCAACAAAATGATCCGGATACGGCGTGGGAGCTATTATCGGAAGGTGCTCGCATCTGGCCGCCCCTTTTGTCGGAGGTAGAGACGTATTACGAGTTCATTCTTGGCGATCAACAGAAAGGCCAGAGAGGGCGAGCCGACCTGCTGGACTTACCCGCTCGCGAAAAGGATGTCATATCCAGGTTGGATGACCTGTTTGTCGGAGAGGCGGATGACAAAGTGAAATCGCAGCGTCGTGTTGTCCGCGCTCGCGCTTACCTGGCCCTGGCGATGCTTGCCGATCAGGCGGGTGATTGGGCGGCGGCACGTGGATATTTGCGAAAGGCTGTGCGGCTAGATCCATTGTTATGTGTTCGACCAGAAATAATGAGACGATTTGCCAAGTTACATGCCGGACAACGATTTGTTCGGAGATGGAAGGCGGGTAAGCCGGCAGATAGGACTGTTCCACGAGGCGGATAATCAGGTCGTCCGTTAACCAAGCGGATCGCCATTTACCACAATCGTCTATTCATCGGCAGCAAGTTCGCACCACGGGAGGCCTTGGCCCCACGGTACGAACTTAATGTTGACCAAGTCATATTTGCCTCCCATCGCAGTAAAAGTAGTTCGAGATTGCCGAAAAAATGTTCAGTCAACGGCTGCGTGCAAAATGAAGGTTCTTTATGTTCCCCGCTCCGACGCCGATGTCGTCACAGGCGGGGATGTGCTCTACGCCAGGTCACTTTGTCAGGCCCTCTGCCCGCTTGGGGTCGAACTAGTGTGTGTGGAGGTTGATCATCTGGAGCACGTTGTAGATGCCGATGCTGTATTCCTCACTCAAATCTACCAGATTGACGTTGCCGAGAAGGTTGCTCATTGGGCTTCGCGCCGCGGAATCCCCCTCCTGATTAGCCCATTATATGAAGAAGGCGACCACTTGGGCTTTAGACTCACTGTTCAGGGGGAAGGCAAATGGTCACGTATATCCAGAATCATCGGTTCCCAAGCTGCGGAAGAGCTATATGTCAGGCGTGAGGCGGCTCGCCGTACGCGACAGGACATCTGGCAACGGCAACGACAATTGCTCCAACAGGCGTATGTGGTGTCCAATACGCACTATGAGCTGGAGCATCTGCGTCGCTGGTTTAAACTGACGAACCTCCGTGCAACGATTATTCCACTTGGCATCGATCCCGGTAAATTCAATCTTGAATCAGGGGGCGCGACCGAATTTCTGCCTGCTCAAATCCAGGCCTGGCGCGGAAAATATCTATTGCAGGTGGGCCTAATCAGCGCGCGAAAAAATCAACTCAGCCTTCTGCGGGCTATGGACGATAGCCTAATTCCTGTTGTATTAATTGGTCGGCATTCCCCCTACGAACCGGGCTATGTTTCTGAAGTAACCCAATTAGCTCGTGCTCGTGGGACTGTGGCGATGCTTGAACATGTAGATCTGAGTACATTGGCAGCGCTCTATGGGCAGGCGGCCGCGCATGTATTGCCTAGCTGGTCAGAGCGGCCGGGGCTTGTCAGCCTGGAGGCAGCGGCATGCGGATGCAACGTGGTGACCAGCACTGCCGCACCGATATGGGAATATCTTGGTCAAGAAGTAGATATCTGTGCGCCAAATAGCTCGAAATCTATCCGACAAGCGGTTTTGAACGCGATGAACCGTAAATCGACCCTCTCGCTAAGTAATAAAATAACGTCTACCTATACATGGGACCGCACTGCCGGCGCGTTTAGACAAATGCTGAGAGATATTATCGCTTAAGGACATAATTCGGCTTGCGTATCCTCTTCCTCTCCAACGTCTATCCTCCATATAGCCAGGGTGGCTACGAACAGCTCTGCCAGGAAGTCGCGCAACTGCTGGCTGCCAGAGGTCACACACTTTGCGTGTTGGCCGGCAGGACGACAGGAGCGGCCGATGTCGAGGAAGACGGCCCGGTTCGTGTTCATCGACGCCTGGAACTGGAGCTTGAAGGTGGATTGAGCCACACTATCGCGCGATTGGCCATCGGCGGCCGAGAAGCGAGCGAACGTCGAAATGTCGCCACGGTCGAACGCCTTATCGACGAATTCCAGCCCGACGCCGTCCTCATCTGGGGAATGTGGAATGTGCCCCGGTCTGTGCCCGCGGCCGTAGAGCGGCTTTTGCCTGAACGAGTTGCCTACTACCTGTGTGATTACTGGCCCGTGTTGCCCAATGCGTATATTCAGCGCCTTGAGGCGCCTGCCCGGCGAGGTCATGCCGATTGGGCCAAGCGGGGCATCACCCAGTTGCTCCTGCCCGCGGCAGCTGCAGAAATGCCGACTTCCCTCTCATTTAAGCGAGCTGCGTGCGTTAGTTACGCGCTTCGCGACGCTCTGGTGCACCAGGGAACGCCTCTCGATAACGCTCAAATTATTCACAATGGAATTTATTTATCTGATTTCTCGGTCGGTTCAGACGCCCCTTCAACGAATAATTCGTTACGATTGATTTATTCCGGGCGGCTATCTCCGGAAAAGGGTCTTCATGTCGCTCTGGAGGCGCTGGCTTTGCTGGATGGATCAGTGGCCAACAGATGTGAATTACTTATCGCCGGTGGAGGTGATGAGGATTATCTCCGGCACTTGCGAACCATTGCCACAAGAGGATCGGTACCGGTCACATTCCTGGGACATGTGGGCCGTGCAAATATCCCCAGATTACTCTCGGAAAGCCAGGTTCTGATCTTTCCCTCGGAATGGGGAGAGCCATTGGCTCGGGCGGTCATCGAAGCAATGGCCGCCGGCCTCGCTGTCATCGGCACGACCACCGGCGGGACAGGTGAAATCCTGGTAGAAGGTAAAACAGGCCTCACTTTTCGCCCCGGCGACCCAGCCGACCTGGCCCGGCAGATCACCTGGTTGGCGGCCGATCCGCGACTGCGTGAACAATTGGCGGCCGCCGGGCAGGCGCTAGTTCTTCGTGAGTTTGATATCCGATCCACAGTCGATCAACTGGAATCGTTGCTTTGTCAGGCGACCATCCAGTCTGAATCTCCAGTCGCATGAACCTCCTCTACCTCTCCTCCTGGTTCCCCTTCCCACCAACTAACGGCTCCGAACTGCGGATCAACGCGCTAATCCGGGGGCTGGCGGCGCGGCATGATGTGACGCTGCTCAGTTTCCAGCGGCGGCCGATTGATCCGCGCGGTCTGGCCCAAGCACGCGCCATACTGTCGGATGTCAGACTGGTTCCATGGCGCGAGTTTGCTCCCGACAGCCGCCGCGCTCGCCTCGGGTTCTTAAGCTCCCAGCCGCGCTCGGTAGTTGACACCTATTCGACCGAAATGGACATGCTCATCCGCGAGGTGATTGCCATGCACCAATACGATGCCGTTGTCGTCTCGCAACTGGCAATGGCCGCCTATTGGCCGGCGTGGGGCGATCTGCCGACCGTTCTGGATGAGGTCGAACTGGGGTCTTCTCGCGAACAGTCTCGCTTGGCCTCGACCCCTATGGCACGCGTCAGACGTGCCCTCATGTGGGCAAAGCTGCAATCCTATGTGCGTGGGCTACTGCCCCATTTCGATGCCGTCACCGTCGTCTCCCAACGGGAGCGCGATCTGCTACGACAGGTTGCGCCGGACTATTCGGCCGTCTCGATTGTCCCGAACGGAATCGATTTGGCCGCCTGCGCGAGTGTTCGTGCAGGCCATGATCCTGACACGCTGATCTTCACCGGTGCTTTCACTTATGATGTTAACCATGAGGCGATGGTCTGGTTCCTGGACGAGGTCTATCCCATCATCCGGCAGAATGTACCGCAGCTTCGATTAACCATCACCGGCGACCATGCGGGAAAGCCGCTTCCCTCGGCTGACGGCGTCACGCTGACCGGGTTCGTCGATGATGTGCGGCCGTTGATTGCCGGGGCTGGCGCGGCCGTGGTTCCTATCAGGCAGGGTGGTGGAACGCGGCTCAAGATATTGGAGGCGATGGCTGTTGGCACGCCGGTGGTAGCCACGAGCAAGGGAGCAGAAGGGTTGGACGTGACTGATGGCGAGAACATTTTGCTGGCTGATACGCCACAGGACTTTGCTGAAGCGATCTTGCGGTTGCGACAAGATGCAGCATTATGCCAAAACCTCGTGAATAACGCTTGTCTCCTTATTCGACGGCAGTACGATTGGGTAGTTATTCTGCCGGATTTCATCGAGTTGGTGGAGCGCGTCGCCTCGCGAGCGATGACTCCAGTCCAACAATAGCCAGGAATGATGCGACAGATTTTTACTCCGCAGGCAATTCGATCATCGCAAGGCGCGCGCAATGTGTGGCGGCTGGCCCTCATTGTCGCCGTTCTCCTTGGCAGCGCTATCCTGGCCTATATCGTACCCGTACAGCGTAAGGTTCTACTCGTCCCTGCTGCGATGCTGGCCATTGCCGCCGCCTATATCTTCCTGCGCCGCCCTTCCCTTGGTATGATGGCCCTGGTGTTCGCCGGCTTGCTCGTGCCGTTCAGCATCGGCACCGGCACCGGCACCAGCCTGAACCCGGTCGTCCTGCTTGTGCCTGCCCTGACTGTATTATGGCTGGCCGAAAATGGCTTGCGCCATCATGCTATTCGACTCCGTCGCCACAGCAGCGTCTATCTCTTGCTCGTCTTCATGGCTGTGGCTACGCTTTCCTACATTGTGGGCCTACTCCCCTGGTTCGATATCCACGGCGCAGGGGCAGCGGCGCAAATCGGCGGGCTGATGGTGTTCTATATTTCGGCTGCCGCCTTTCTCGTGTCCGCCCACACCCTCAACGAGCGTTGGCTGGCTCGGCTGGTCTATCTATTTATCGCCATTGGCGCGCTGATCGTCCTCGGCCGGTTTGTATTACCCCTCGGCCGGGTATTGGCGCAATTTGTCGATGGGGCCGCAATGGGTAGCGTTTTCTGGATCTGGTTGGTGGCATTGTCGGCGGGACTGGCGTTGTTCCACGACGATCTGCCGCTGCGGTGGCGACTGGTGCTGATCGCCGTGGCTTCCCTGGCCTTGTTCCTCGGTCTCTTTCAGAACAGAGAATGGGCCTCGGGTTGGGCGCCACCCTTGGTGGCCTTGCTCATCCTCGTCTGGCTGCGCTTTCCGCGCTGGGGCTGGATTGGCCTCTTCGTCGCCACCGTCGTTTTTATCCTGGAGATCGACCGCTTCTGGATGGCGGTCACGACCGACCAGAGCTGGCTGGCGCGGCAGCAGGCGTGGCGTATCGTTCTCGACACGACGTCGGTGAATCCAGTGCTGGGGCTGGGGCCGTCGAATTACTATTTCTACGTGCAAAATGCCACCATTCGGGGTTGGGGCGGAGCATGGAACGTCAAGTTCTCCTCGCACAACAACTGGGTTGACCTGATTGCCCAGACGGGGATTCTTGGCACGGCCGTCTTTGTGCTGTTCACCTTGAGCTTGTTTCGCGTCGGGATGCGCCTCTACACCGGGCAGGCCAATGGCTTCCCCCGTGCCTACGCGGCCGCGTGCGTCGCCGGTCTTGTGGCCACGCTCATCAGCGGCTTTCTGGGCGACTGGTTCCTGCCGTTCGTCTACAATATCGGCTTGGCGGGACTGCGAGCCAGTATCCTGTTTTGGGTGTTTATGGGGGGGCTGTTGATGCTTTATATGGAACAGGAGAACAGTTCTAATCCTTGAAAATGGAACTGTCGGTAATCATCGTCAACTGGAACACCCGTGATCTTCTGGCTCAATGCCTGGAGTCGGTTTATGCCAATCCACCGAATGGTGAGTTCGAGATCATTGTGGTTGATAATGGTTCGTCGGACGGCAGTGTCGACATGGTGCGCGAGCGATTTCCGGAAGTCCTATTGATTGAAAATTTGGAGAACACCGGCTTCGCCCGAGCCAATAATCAGGCTATTCGCATAAGTGCCGGCCGCTATATCCAATTATTAAACAGCGATGCGATGGTTACGCCGGATTCATTAGAGGCGATGGCGACTTTTATGGATTTTCATCCGCAAGCCGGCGTGGTTGGACCAATGCTTATAAACCGCGACGGGAGTTTTCAGGCATCATTTGCCGAGTTCCCAACGTTATGGACTGAACTTTGTCTTTTAACAGGAATTTCGCGTTTGGTCATTGGCCCCTATGCTCCTAGCCCCCGCCCCAAGCTATACGCAGTTCCAGAACAAGTTGATTGGGTGGCTGGTGCAGCCATCATGGTGCGCCGGGCTGCAATTGACCGGGTGGGTCTGATGGATGAAACCTACGCCTTTTATAGTGAAGAGACTGATTGGTGCTGGAGGATGAACCAGTGGGGATGGCAGGTTTGGTACATACCTTTGATTAAAGTATACCATATCGGAGCTGCGAGTTCGCGGAAGCGTTCGCACGAAAGTTATATTCAGCTTTACGATAGCAAGGTGCGGTTCTTTAAGACAGCTTACGGCCCAAGGGCTGCCAATCGTTTGCGATTTGTCATAAAAGTGATGGCATTCCTCCGCTTGACGGTACGTGCACTGATGCTGCCAATAACCACGGCATTTTCAAAATCCCGAACAATGCCAAGAATCCAACAAGATATCGCCTTAATCCGTCACATGATCTCGAGTGATTGAATCGGCCTTCAGATGGAGAAAAATATCCCTTGTGATCTCTGTGGAGGAGTTGTAACAGCCCCTTATCTTGGGCTTGTACGCCATTCTCCATTTGCCCTTGTCAAGTGTTTGTCCTGTGGATTGGTATTCCTGGATCCCAGACCCGATCCTTCGGAGATTAAATCATATTATTCCCCTTTCTATTACACGAGCTGTCCCCCAGAACCGGCTGATAATGGAATGAGGACCCGGCTAAAGAAGTTAGCCTATGCCGGCCGATGTAGCGACCCGACACAGTGGCATCGAACAGCAAAAATAGTAATGCCCATCGCTCGTTCACTTATTGGATGGCGCGCCTACCGGCGGGTACCTCCACGCACCAAGGGAAACCTGCTCGATGTTGGATGTGGCACTGGAGAGCAGGCAGCCTGGCTCCGAGATAATTTGCTTAATTGGGAGGTGGAAGGGGTTGAAATAAACAGTCATGCAGCGCAAATCGCCGAAAGTTTGTTTAATCTAAAGGTTTACCAGGGCCACCTGCCTGATCTAAACCTCCCACCAGAAAAGTATGATATGGTGTCCTTCTGGCATTCATTGGAACATACTTATAGTCCTAATGCTACCCTGAAAGAGACATTTCGCTTGCTTCGTCGAGGAGGTTGGGTGGGGATCGAAGTTCCGAACATTTGCAGTTGGGAGGCGCGGCAAACAAAGGAGCATTGGTATCATCTGGCCATTCCAGTTCACCTTTACCATTTCTCGGTAATTACATTATCAGCGTTGTTGAAGCAGAACGGATTTACACCAATTTCAGTTGAGAAGGTGCGTGGCCGTGCTGGGCTTGATAATTGGATCGAACATAATCGCGCCAATTATTCCTGGACCCAAGGGATCGCCGTAAAGGCAGGCGTGCAAACGCTTGGAAGATTTAGCCCATGGGGGATCCGAATTTATGCAGCGAAAGTTTGACGCCGTTAGCAATCGCAAACCATCAGTTGATATGTCAATATTGATAGTTAACTGGAATGCACAAGGGCTTCTCTCTCGTTGTTTGGCTTCTTTAGAGGGTAGCGTTGGAATCAGAATAGAAACGATCGTTGTTGACAATGCGTCTATAGACAACAGTGTTGCGATGATCCGAGCGAATTTTCCCAACGTATATGTGATTGCCAATGGTGAAAACAAAGGTTTTGCTGCTGCTAACAATCAGGCAGCTGCTCAGGCAACCGGCCGTTATCTCTTGTTATTAAACCCGGACACAAAAATACCAGATGGCTCATTAGCAGAACTGATCGCATATAGTGATACCATTGCTCAACTTGGTGCTGTTGGTCCACGTGTAATCAATCCCGACGGTACTACACAGCGCTCCTGCTGGCGCGGCTACCCGGGCATCGCCGCGGCGCTCATAGATGCATTCTATTTGTGGAAAATCCCGGGGCTACCCTTTGTGCGAAACACGGAAATATCGGCCGATCATTTACGAAATGTTCTGGAAGTCGATCATATTCTTGGTGCGTGCATGCTAATCCCACGAGACGTATGGCAGGAAATAGGACCACTTGATGAGGACTACTTCCTGTTCCTGGAAGAGACCGATTGGTGCCGTCGGGCAAAGGCTCTTGGTAAGCGGATAGTCTATCTTCCCACTGCTGAAGTGATCCATTACGGCCAACATAGTATGCGCCAGCAGCCATCGCGCAATTTGCCGCATCTTTATCGTAGCTATTGTCGCTTTTATCGTCACGGATCGGGTAGCGATGGTTTTCGGATGTTTGTTTTGAAGGTCGTGATCTCCTTAGCCATTTTGGTTCGGTTAATCATGTGGCAAATTCGCGGATTTTTCTCTCATACAGAAAAGCAACGCGAACAAGCGCGTGATATGCTTGTCGGCTATTTTCAAGTATTGCGTGAACTACCTTCTATGTGAGTTGCATGCGTATCCTCTTCCTCTCCCAACTCATCCCCTACCCGCTTGATGCCGGGCCGAAGGTGCGCGCCTACTACGTCCTGCGTCATCTGGCTGAGGCCGGACATGAAGTTACCCTGCTGGCCTTCAGTCGGGAGAGCGACTCGGCCGCGAGCATCGACCATTTACGCCAATTTTGTGTCGCCGTCCACACCGTGCCGATGCCTCGTTCGCGGCCGCGCGATGCTTACCACGCCGCGCGGAGCCTGCTAACGGGACAGCCGTTCCTGATCGCCCGCGACCACGTCCCGGAAATGATCGAAAAAGTCAAAGGGTTGGCGGTCTCGGAGGCCTTCGACGCCGTCCACGCCGACCAGTTGTGGATGGCCCCCTGTGCGTTGGCCGCATGGGAAGCGGTCGTTCCGCCGCGGCCGAGACTGGTGCTCGACCAGCATAACGCCGTCTATCTCATCCCCCAGCGGCTGGCCGAGAGCGGCCGGGGGGCGTTGACCAGATGGCTGCTCCGCCGTGAGGCGCGTCTGATGCGAGCATATGAGTTGGACACGCTGCAAAAGTTTGACGATGTGGTGTGGGTGACAGCCGAGGATCGCGCCGCCGTCGCTTTGCCGGAGGTGGGCAGTCCACGGCAGCGCGTCATTCCCATTTGTGTCGATCCGGAGAATACGCCGCCCATTCGCCGAGCGTCCCGGCCCCATCGCGTCACCTTTCTGGGCGGTCTGCACTGGCCGCCCAACGCCGCCGGCATTGTCTGGTTCGCGCGCGAGGTTTGGCCCAGTGTGCGCGCGGCCGCGCCGGAACTGACGCTGACCGTCATCGGCAAATCACCACCCGGCGAACTGCTCTCGGCCGCGGCCGAGCCGGGCAGCCGGATCGAGGTGACGGGCTATGTAGATGACCCACGAGAATATCTGGCCGAGACGGCCGTGTTTGTCGTGCCGCTCCATGCCGGCGGCGGGATGCGGGTCAAGATCGTCGAGGCCTGGCTGTGGGGATTGCCGATCGTCTCGACGACGATTGGGGCGGAAGGGATCCTAAGTTCCAACGGCCGTGATATGTTGCTGGCCGACACGACCGCGGCGTTTGTCGCGGCCATCCTGCGCGTGGTCAATGAGCCAGGCCTGGCCGATAGGCTTGCCGAGTCCGGTCGCCGACAGGTGGAAGATCACTACGATTGGTCGACTGAGTATGCTTCCTGGGACGTTATTTACGGGGACGCTGTTCTTGAGCAGACTGCTGCCTTGGTAATAGGATAATGCAACTGTTATCGGGTTGGACCACGCGAAAAATACTGATGATGATCATTGGGGTCTCCGTTGTCGCTCGGATCGCTGCCGCCCTCTATCTCGGCAACTCAGTCGAGGTATTGCCGGGGACCTATGATCAGATGTCCTATCACGAGCTGGCCTTGCGCGTGCTGAGCGGCCACGGCTTCTCATTCGGCCGCCCGTCGTGGCCCCTGACGGCCGCCGGCGCGCCCACCGCTCATTGGAGCTTCCTCTACACATTCTATTTGTCCGCGGTTTATGCCATCTTCGGCGAAAACCCTCTCGCCGCTCGACTCATCCAGGCGGTGGTTGTGGGTGTACTCCAGCCGTACTTCGCCTATCGGCTGGGGCGACACGTCTTTGACGAGCGAACGGGCCTATTGGCCGCAGCCTTCACGGCCGTCTACATCTACTTCATCTACTACGCCGCCACGCTGATGACCGAGCCGTTCTATATCACTGCCGTCCTTGGTGCGCTTCTGGGATTGTTGCATTTGCGGCGGCCCGCGCCCGACGAGACACGGACGGCGCTGGCGGTGGGCGCAGCTCTGGGGATTGCCGTCCTGTTGCGTCAATTATTCCTGATGCTGATCCCTTTTCTGCTGCTATGGCTATGGAGCGTGCGTTGGTGGGATGCTCGGCGAAGGCTTGCTGGAACTTCCGATGATTTGGGCCTGGTTCGCTTTCATCTCCCCTGGCGCCCCACAGCGATCATCGTCGCGTTCGTTGTGCTGTTGATTCTGCCCTTTACGCTTTATAACTACGGCCGCTTCGACCGCTTCGTATTGCTCAATACAAACGCCGGCTACGCCTTCTTCTGGGCCAATCACCCGATCTATGGCACGCAATTTCAGGCCATCCTGCCGCCGGAAATGGGGTCTTACGGGAGTTTGATCCCTGAATCCTTGCGCGATCTCGATGAGCCTGCGCTGGAAAAGGCGCTGATGGAGCGCGGCATGCAATTCGTGATCGACGATCCAATTCGCTATATGCAGCTCTCGCTAAGTCGTGTGCCGATCTATTTCATGTTCTGGCCCTCGGCCGATTCGGGGACGCTCAGCAATATTTCGCGTGTCGGCAGCTTTGGCCTGTTCCTGCCGTTCATGCTCGCCGGTTTGATCTTCTCCTTTGCCCATCGCGAGACACGGCAGCAGGCGATGGCCGATGCCTCATTGCTGCTATTGTTTGCCGTGCTTTATTCGGCCATGCATCTGCTGTCGTGGTCGTTGGTGCGCTATCGTTTGCCGGTGGATGCCGTTCTTTTGGTCTATGCGGGGCTGGCTGTTTCGGCTATCTGGTCTCGCCTGCAACGTAACGCATCGTCGGCAAGCTCATGACAAATCGTATTTCGGCGTTGGGCTTCAGCCGATTATAGCCGGGAGCCATTCGGCTTAATCCGAGCGATCTCGTCGCCGTTATTGTTCGTAAATCACCACCCAACGACTAACACATGCGCGTCCTTTTCCTCGTCCCCTATATGCCCAATGCCATTCGCACGCGCCCGTATAACCTTATCCGGTCGCTGGCGAGAAATGGGCATGAAATTACCGTCTTGACGCTGACGCAGGATGCTGCGGAGGTAGCCGACGCCGATATGCTGCGAGTTGAGGGTATACGGGTGGTCGCGCGGCCGCTGTCCCGGTTGCGTTCCTTGGCGAATAGCACAGCGGCGTTGGTGGGGCGGGAACCGCTCCAGGCGGCTTATTGCTGGCAATCCTCGCTGGCGACCGACTTATCCGCTCTTTTGCAGAGTGAGATATTTGATGTGGTTCACGTCGAGCATCTGCGCGGCGCGCGCTATGGTCTACGGGCAAAGGCGGATCTCGCCACACTAGGGTTGAGAACTCCCGTGGTGTGGGATAGCGTCGATTGCATTAGCCATCTCTTCCGGCAGGCCGCAACGCACAGCACCAATCGTTTCAGACGTTACATCACCCGGTTGGAATTGCCGCGTACAGAGCGGTTCGAGGGCGAATTACTCAACGAGTTCGACCAGGTGCTGACCTCTTCACCGATGGATAAGGAAGCATTGCAGCAATTGGCGAACGGTCAATATGAAGTGATGACTCCCATCCAGGTGCTGCCTAATGGTGTGGACTTCAACAGGTTTCGGCCTGATGAAACTGTGAGCAGCGAACCTGACACCCTTATCCTGACCGGTAAAATGAGCTATCACGCCAATATAACGATGGCGCAATTTCTCGTCAGGGGAATCATGCCCCACATTTGGGCCAAGAAACCCGAAGTAAGGGTGATGATTGTCGGCAGGACCCCTGCGCCCGAAGTACGTGCCTTGGCGATGGATTCCCGTGTGACAGTTACCGGTAGTGTCCCGGATATCCGGCTATTTTTGAATCAAGCCACCGTGGCTGTAGCTCCAATCGTCTACAACGCGGGCATCCAAAACAAAATATTGGAGGCGATGGCTTGCGGCACGCCGGTAGTGACGACACCTGCAGCCGTCGCCGGGTTGGGAGCGCGATCGGGCGAGCATCTTTTAGTGGCTGAAGGAGCCGAGGCTCTGGCCGAAGCGGCGCTTGTTCTTTTGGAGTCGCAAGAGAAAAGGCAGGTGTTGTCTGCGGCTGCCTTGGCTTATGTTCGAAAGAACCACGATTGGTCGATTATCAGCGAGCAGTTAGCGGTAATATATGGCTCGGGAAAATACCCGTGAGCTTGCTGATTCCTTGTCGGTGTTGAAACCCGTAATCCCGATCGTAAGGTTTCGTGAGCAAAATAGAGTTAGAGTTGTTCCTTGCCGGTGAACAGCGATCGATGAACGGTAAAGAGTAAGCAGCATAGAGCGCGATCATGGAGTATTGTCATTTCAATGCTGCCTATTGATCGGATCAGGAGGCTCTCTGTGGGATCTTCAATACATTATCTGGACAATCAATCGGGCGGCCGTTTGGAAGGGGTTCGGCAGCCTATCGCTTCGGCCTCGCCATGGGTTCAGTGGACGTTATATCGCTTGTCATTAATCATCAATGATGTTGTCCTGACCCTTGGTGCCTTCATGTTCGCGGCCTGGGTTCGATTCAATGTTCCCCTATCCGTCTTTAACCTGGAGGCACGCCCAACGATTCCGCAATTGCCTATCATCATCTTTGGATTTGTGCCTCTTTGGCTCGCCATTTATGCTTCGTATGGCCTGTATCAGAAAAAATCCTTGTTGGGCGGGACGCAGGAATACGCAGGAGTTTTTCAGGCGACGAGCATTGGTATCTTGGTTATCGTGGTTGTTGATTTTATGCAGCCATTGTTTGCCCCTGCCCGTGGCTGGGTGTTATTGGCGTGGATATTTACGATCTGTTTTGTGGTTATCGGTCGATTTTTGTTGCGGCGCGCGGTGTATCATTTGCGGCGACGCGGCTACTTCCTCAGTCCGGCGCTGATCATCGGAAAAAATGCGGAAGCCTTATCCTTGGCTGAGCAGCTACTGCTGTGGCGCACGTCAGGGCTGGCAGTTCGGGGCTTTATCACAACGGGCCTTGAAGAAGATGGGAGAGACGTTGAAAGTGAATTGCCGGTTCTGGGGGGTTTTGAACACCTGGATGATCTCGTTGAACGACTAAACATCGGTGAGTTGATCCTGGCTACAAGTGCGATGTCTCAGGAGCAGATTCTCTTGATGTTCAAGCGATACGGTGTCTCGCCCAGTGTCAATATGCGGTTATCGAGTGGATTATTCGAGATCATTACAACAGGGCTCGAACTCAAGGAGGTTGCATCCGTTCCCTTGCTGCGTATTAATCAAGCACGGTTGACAGGGATGGATTGGCTGCTGAAATCAGTTCTGGACGTTTCATTAGCCCTCATTGCGATTGCCGTCGCTCTGCCGTTAATGGCTGTTATCGCCCTCAGCATTAGATTAGATTCGCCAGGTACTGTGATTTATCGCAGGCGTGTTATGGGATTAAATGGCGTTCAATTCGACGCTTACAAGTTCCGCACTATGTATTGCAACGGCGATGAATTACTGGCCGCGAAGCCGGATATGCAATCGATGTTGGAGCAATCATGTAAGCTTAAGAGCGATCCACGTGTTACTCGGGTAGGGCAGATCTTGCGCAAACATAGCCTTGATGAACTCCCGCAGTTCTTTAACGTACTTCGGCGCGAAATGTCGGTCGTTGGTCCGCGGATGATTGCGCCTGACGAATTGGCGCGGTATGAGCAGTGGGATATGAACCTTTTGACCGTGCCTCCAGGCATCACCGGGCTATGGCAGGTTAGCGGCCGCTCCGATCTTTCATATGGCGAGCGTGTGCAATTTGACATGCGCTATATTCGAAATTGGAGTATTTGGTTGGACTTTCATATCCTCATGCGCACAGTCCTGGTCGTTATCAATGGTAATGGCGCATATTGACGCGTCGCGAATGAGAATATGGAAGCGAGCCAAAAGCATAGGACAATAGAATTGACGGTTTGTTTATTAACGCGATTTATACGGCCTGACCCGGTGATCAGCCATATCATTGGTTTAAGGGCAATTGTGAGATTAATGTCCTGTCGTTCCGGTTGTTTAGCTGTTCAGATGGATAAGAGAAAATGGAGTTAAGAACATATCTCAGGCCACTTCTGAAATGGTGGTGGCTCATCCTAATCTCCACTTTGCTCGCCGGCATAACGAGCTATTTTGCGGTGAGCCAGCAGCCGCCGGTTTACCAGGCTCGCGCTACGTTGCTAATTGGTGGTGCCATTAACAACCCTAACCCAACCGGCAACGAATTCTGGCTTAGCCAGCAATTGGCTCAGACCTATAGCGATATTGCCCAGCGGGATGTGGTTCGCAAGGCGGTGATGGATGAACTAGGCCTGACATGGCTGCCCACCTATACAGCCCAATCTGTGGGGAGTACCCAACTGCTCGAGATACGGGTGAATGATAGTGTGCCGGAACGCGCTATGGTTGTAGCCAATGAGTTGGCCAACCAATTGATTTTGCGCACTCCTACCAGTGGTGGCCAGCAAGGGGATGTCGAGCGACAAGCTTTTATTAAGCGGCAGCTTGATGAACTGGAATTAAAGATAGCGGAAACGAATAGCGAGATTGTCGCCAGGCAAAATGAACTGGCGGGGCTATTCAGTGCACGCCAAATTTCCGACTTGCAAGACCAAATCCGCGCGCTTGAGGGGAAGCAAGATGCGCTACAGGCGAATTACGCCTCTATGTTGGCTAGCTCCACACAGGGAGCCGCAAATAGTTTGAGCGTGATTGAGCCGGCCACACTACCCGTCGATCCGATTGGGCCGGAAGTATTGATGACGGTCATCACGGCCGCCGCTATTGGCCTTTCACTGGGTATGGCAGCTGCTTACTTGTTGGAATACCTGGACGATACAATTAAGACCCCGGAAGATATCCGCCGTATTGCAGATTTACCCACGCTTACCGGTATATCTGATGCAAAGAGTGTGGATACGGACTCTCAGCGTCTCGTCACCCTTGCCAATCCACGTTCACCGATTGCGGAGGCTTATCGTTCTTTACGGACGGCCGTTCTATTTGCTAATGTCGACCAGGCAGCTCGCTCCATCGTGGTGACCAGTGCCGGACCGCAGGAGGGCAAGAGCTTCACTTCGGCCAACCTGGCGGTTGTTCTTGCCCAAAGCAGCTACCGGGTTTTGCTCATCGACGCAGACCTGCGCCGGCCGACCCAACATAAACTCTTCAATAAGCAAGCTGCTTACGGGTTGACCAATCTGCTTCTGGACATGCCGCCTTCCTTCGATTCGTCGCGTCTGGGTGACATGTATTCCCAGTTGAGTCGCGCAATTATGACGACATCTATCCAGGGATTATTTCTGATGACCACGGGTGATCTGCCGCCCAACCCTGCCGAGCTGGTTGGCTCAGTTCGCATGAAGTCCTTGATTAAGGCCTTGACGACGCGTTTCGATTTCATCATCATTGACACACCGCCGGTATTGGCAGTGACTGACGCGGTTGTGCTTGGCACGCGTGTGGATAGTGTCTTGCTAGTGACGCGTTCCGGGTACACTCGGCAGAGCCAAATAAAGCATGCTGTCCTGATGTTACGAGAGGTGAACGCCAAGATTTCCGGCGTAGTTTTGAATCGCATTAATAAGCAAAGCGGGGAATACTATTATCATCATTATAATAGCTACTACTCGACAGCTAATGATAAGGAGGATAAGCCGAAAGATGATCCGGGGATGCCTGTGACCGAGGATCAACCGAGAGGTGTTGCACGACAACATGAACCTGCTCGTGGTTTCCTGACCAGGCTCCTGAGCTAAGTGACTGACAGGCCTGCACCGGGTCGACTACGGGAGCGGATGGGAGTCGAACCCACAGCCGCCTACTATGCGTAGCCGGCCACTTATTTTGAAGACAAGGGCATCCACCGGGACACAACCGCTCCCATCATCAATTGTGGCTGCTGAAGGTGTGATTGTCAATGACACGGCCGAATATGAGCGCGGCTCCGAATTTCTTGACAGTCTCCACCCATTCCGATAGAATGACCCTACCATTAACAACAAAGGAAAATCCCACTGGCCGGGATAGCTCAGTTGGTAGAGCACTTCACTGAAAATGAAGGTGTCCCCAGTTCGAGTCTGGGTCCTGGCATCGGTTCTGATTCGGACAAGGTTACCTATTTGCGGGCGTGGTTCAGTGGTAGAACGTCTCCTTGCCAAGGAGAAGGCCACGGGTTCGAATCCCGTCGCCCGCTCTGATTGGAACGGCAGGCCGAAAGGCCTGCCGTCTTGTTATGGCGACGTGGCCAAGTGGTAAGGCATGGGTCTGCAAAACCCTGATCACCGGTTCGAATCCGGTCGTCGCCTCTACCGATCCGGATTGGAATTGCAGTTACCTAAAGCTCTTGCCGTCGCAAGAGCTTTATTTTTTGGTAAAATTACAGCCACTTGTCTATCCAATCAACACTTGGAGTGTTCATCTATGTCTTTGTCCCCTATTCCCAATATGCCATTTCCCATTGACACGTCAAAGTGGGAAGATTATCAGACCCATTACGAAAAGCTGGCTAATGCCCCACTCGACCAAAGCAATCTGCGAGAATGGTTGCAAGAATGGTCAGATTTGTCGCGATTTGTCTACGAAGCGGGTGGCATCACCTATATCGAGTCGACCCTGGATACGACTGATGAGGCCAGAGAGCGCGCCTTTCTCAATTATATTGAGAATATTGAACCGAACGTTCGTCGCGCCGATCAGGCCTTGAAGGAACGGTTGCTGGCGCAGGCGTATGATGATGACGCTCTGGGGACGGATATGTCGGTTACCTTGCGCCGGATGCGTAATCAGGCCAACCTGTTCCGCGAGTCGAACATCCCTTTATTCACGGAGCTGGCGAAATTAGGCAATGAATTTGACAAGATAACCGGCGGTCTGAAAACGGATTGGGATGGCGAGGAGAAGAATCTAAGCCAGTTAAAAACTCTGCTTCTTAGCCAGGATCGCGCAGTTCGCGAACGGGCTTGGAGAGCAACCATGGAGCTTTGGCAGGGAAAGCGCACCGAGCTCAACGATATTTATCGCCAGATGTTAACCCTGCGACGCCAGATCGCCGATAATGCCGGCTTCCCCGACTATCGAGAGTATGCCTACAGGGATTATAACCGTTTCGATTACACGCCGGCGGATTCGATCAAGTTCCAGGATGCGATTGAGGCTGTGGTCGTGCCGGCGGCCGAGCGTGTCTATGCGCGCAAGCGTGCCGAGCTGGGTCTGGAGACGCTTCGTCCCTGGGATGTTGATGTGGATTCGAGCGGTCAACCTCCATTGCAACCCTATACAGGCCAGGACGCACTGATTCAAGGCTCACTCAATATCTTCGAGCAGGTTGATCCGGGCCTGGCGCGCCAATTCGCCACGATGGCCGAAGAGAGTTTGCTCGATCTGGATACGCGCTCCGGCAAGGCGTTGGGTGGCTATTGCAGCACTCTCCCTTGGCGGGGGAGGCCATTTATCTTCATGAACGGCGCCGGAACCCATGATGACGTGCAGACCATGTTGCATGAGGCCGGGCACGCCTTCCATGCTTTCGAGGCCTTTGCGCTTCCCTATGTCTGGCAGATGGATGCCCCGATGGAGTTTTGTGAAGTCGCCTCCATGAGTATGGAGCTGCTGGCCGCACCCTACCTGACCAAAGAGTATGACGGCTTCTACTCCGAGGCTGAGGCGGCGCGGGCACGAATCGAGCATTTAAGCGGCGTTATCACGTTCTTGCCCTATATGGCTGTCGTTGACGGCTTCCAGCACTGGGTATACACTCATCCCGATCAGGCCACGGACTCGGCCGCCTGCGATGAGGCTTGGGATAATCTTTGGACGCGGTTTATGCGTGGCATCGATTGGTCAGGTTTTGAGGGCGAGTGCGAGAGTGGTTGGCATCGCAAATTACATATCTTCCATATTCCGTTCTACTATGTCGAATACGGCATGGCGCAGGTCGGCGCGTTGCAGGTGTGGCGCAATGCCTTGCGAGACCAGAGAGGAGCTGTTGCGACCTACCGCGACGCGCTGAAACTGGGCGGCACGCGCCCTTTACCGGGGCTGTTTGAAGCCGCGGGCGCGGAATTCCGCTTCGACGAAGCGATGCTGGCTGAGTTGGTTGCCCTGATTGAGGATACGTTGGCCGAACTCGAACAAGCGAGTTGATAGGCATGGATAACGAGCGGGATGTGATGGAACCCAGTGCTGCAATGCGCGCCTACCTGGCGGAAATCTTTCGGCTTCAGGAAGATTCTCCGACGGTGAGTACAACCAGCCTGGCCGAGCGTCTTGATGTGTCCCCACCTGCCATCCCGCGTATGCTCAAGCGCTTGCAAAGTGTCGGATACGTCAAGCATGTGCCCTACCAGGGCGTGGAATTGACTGACCTCGGCCGTAAAGAGGCCCTGCGCGAGATTCGTCGCCATCGCATCCTTGAGGTGTTTCTGGTTAATGTCATGGGTTTCACCTGGGATGAAGTCCACGAACATGCGGGCGGATTGGGTGCCGGGCTAAATGATCGCCTGACTACACGGATGGCGGAAATGACCGATTTTCCGCGGCGCTGCCCTCATGGTGAGCCAATCCCTGATCAGGATGGCCATCTGCCTGAGGTGAGTGATGTATGCATCGTGAATCTCGGCGTTGGTCATCAGGGTACTGTCAGTCGCATCAGGACTCACGAACCGGAGAAGCTCCAATACATGGCCAGCCTGGGCCTGATGCCGGGTACGCCGTTTGAGATCCTCGGTCGCGCGCCATTTAATGGCCCAATGCGTCTACGAATTGGTCGCGAAGAAGTGGTGATCGGCTACGAGTTGATGAAATCCTTGTGGGTGACCTGAGGCAGGCCATCGATTGGCATAGATAAAACAAAGGCCGACATTCGAGTCGGCCTTTGTCGTTAAGCGATTAGCGTGTCGGAAGTGGCGCGTCGGTCAGCAAGCGCCACCATGCTTGCCATGGGCGCGCCTGTGTTACGGGGTCTGACGTAGATGGGGACGAAGGCGTCGGTACGGGGGTGGCTTCCTGCAGCATGGGAACGATTCGGTGTTCGCCGGGCAGAAGCATTCCCCCCTCGTTTCGGGCGTAGGCGGCCACATAATCATCGCTGGACACATATTCCAGTGTGACCTGTAATTCGACCTGGCGCGTGGCTTCGCGATCAACCTGGGATTGCAGCGCTTCTTCTCCGCTGCCCACCAGCCGGCCGGCCTGGACGCGGTTGTTGTAGTCGATGGCGAACACGATTGCACCGGCAATGACCAACACCAGAACGACCTGGGTCGCGCTGAATAGGGGGCGCGAGCGAAACACACCGGAATCGAACAACTTCTTGGCCATCGAGTTAATGTTAACTGCAATACGGGTCGAAGGCAACAGGTAAAGTGTTGCCGAACGGAGAGCGCGTAAGGTAGAATGCATCGATGGAAAGTCACGCCCCCACATACCCGCCGATAGATTTTCTGTCGATCGGCCATATCTGTCAGGATGTGGTTCCTGGGGGTTTTGCTATCGGTGGCGCCGCGGCTTATACGGCGGCCGTCGCGGCGACGTTGGGCTGTCGGGCCGCCATTGTGACCAGCGCTTCGCGGCAGGCTGAATGGTCACGTGAACTGCCGGGAATTGCTATCCATAAGTCTGAATCTCGCCACTCCACGATCTTCGAGAATATCTACACGCCTTCCGGCCGGGTCCAGATTGTGCGTGCCGTGGCGGATGATCTCTCGGCGGCCGATGTGCCGCTTTCGTGGACCAGGGCGCCGATGGTTTACCTTGGGCCAATTGCCGATGAGGTTGATCCGGCTCTCATTCACATGTTCAGCAACAGCATCGTAGGTGTTGGCCCGCAGGGATGGATGCGACGCTGGGATGAGCAGGGACGCGTGTATCAGGTTGAGTGGGAATCGACGGTAGAGGTATTGCCGTTGGCGGCAATTGCATTCCTGAGCACAGAAGACCTGGCCCGCCCGGCGCTCCTGGAGCAATATCGGCGACTGGCCCATGTGTTGGTTCTCACAGATGGTGCCAATGGCTGTACAGTCTACCATCAAGATGAGGAGCGGGTTTTTCTTGCGCCGGTCGTGCCTTTGGTTGACACCACTGGCGCAGGTGATATCTTCGCCGCGTCGTATCTGGTGCGCTTCCATCAGACCGGTGGCGATCTTTGGGAAGCGGCCGAGTTTGCCAATCTGATCGCTTCCCGTTCGGTGTCGTTTAGTGGGCTGCGGGCCAAGATGGAGGCTATCCGTGACCTGGTAATGACGGGCTTTGGTCGGCCGATTGAACGGGCCGAGTGAGTTGAAAGGAAATCCATGGCTCGAATTTATGCCATAGCCAATCAAAAGGGAGGCGTCGGAAAGACGACCACCGTCGTTAACCTGGGCGCGTATCTGGCAGGTAGCGGGCGACGCGTTCTGGTCGTCGATCTTGATGCCCAGGCAAACGCCACGTCTGCTCTGGGATATGACAAGAACCAGATGCAGATATCCACCTATGAGTTGCTTCTGGAGCAATTACCGCTTGAGGACGTGCGCTTGCATCATGAGGAGTTCAAACTGGACCTGCTGCCTTCCAGCCCTTCTCTGGCGGCGGCCGAAATCGAGCTTGTTCATGTTATTGGCCGGGAGTATCGTTTGCGAAAGGCGCTGGAAAAAATCGACGATGAGTATGACTATGTATTGATCGACAGCCCGCCCAGCCTTGGCCTGCTGACGATCAATGCCCTGACGGCCGCGCGCGATGGTGTGCTCATCCCGGTGCAATGCGAGTACCTGCCCCTGGAGGGGTTGACCCAGCTCACCCAGACTATTCACAAGGTTCAGGAGTATTTGAACCCTTCGTTGCAAATTCGCGGGGTGATGATGACGATGTACGACAAGCGAACCAACCTTAGCCGTCAGGTCGTTGAGGAAGTGCGCCGCCACTTCCCCAACAAGGTGTTCCGCACGATCATCCCACGGAACATTAGCTTGAGCGAGGCGCCCAGCTATGGCCGGCCCATCAACCACTACTCGCCCCAGTCTCCGGGGGCGGTCGCCTACAAGTTACTGGCTATGGAACTGTTGAACGGAGACCGACGCAACGGGGGTGGCGATCATGCCGGCTAAACGACAGGCTCTCGGCCGCGGCCTCGACGCGCTTTTCTCGACATCCGGCGAGCGACCGGCTCGCGAATCGGGAACTATGCAATTGCCCATCGAGCAGATTATCCCCAACCCCCGGCAACCTCGGACGGTGATGGACGACCAAAAGCTGGCCGAGCTGGCCGCGTCGATTAAGGTTCACGGGTTGATTCAACCGCTCATCGTCACCGAAACGGTTGAGGGGTACGTGCTCATTGCGGGGGAGCGCCGTTGGCGGGCGTCACGCTTGGCCGGGCTGGATCGGGTGCCGGTCATCGTCAAGGAAACCACGCCCCAGGACATGCTGGAGTTGGCGCTCATCGAGAACGTCCAACGGGCCGACCTGAATGCGCTGGAGGAAGCGCATGCCTACCGGCAACTCATCGATGAGTTTGGCCTGACGCAGGAAGAAGTAGCCGCGCGCGTCGGCAAAGCCCGCTCGACGATTGCCAATCTGGTTCGGCTGTTGGCGTTGCCTGAAAGCGTCCAGGCGGCCGTGAACGACGGCGAACTGAGCGGCGCCCACGCGAGGGCACTCCTGCCATTACCCGCAGCCGAGATGCAGATAGCCGCCATGAAGCAGGTGCTCAGGCTTGGCTTGAGTGTTCGCCAGACAGAGGCGCTGGTGGCCAACCTGATGGCGGAAAAGAAACCCGATCCGCGGCAACGCAAGCGCCTGCCGCCCGAAATGGAAGAGCTGCAAGGGCGATTTGAATCCGCCCTCGGAACGCGCGTCAATATCGAGAAAGGGCCTAAAGGCGGCCGTATCGTCATTTACTTCTATTCAGACGAAGACCTGAACAGCATTTATGAATCGATTATCGATGAGTAATATTTGGATTTCTCAGGACGGATTCTCATGCTAGAACGCCAATTAATACAGGAAAAGCTTGGTCAGGCGACAGATATTCTGCAAGAGCTGGATATCGATGTCTGGCTTACCTTTGTGCGGGAAACTTCGTTGTCGCCGGATCCGGCGCTGGGGTTGATCTATGATGGTGATGTGACCTGGCAAGCGGCATTTCTTGTCGGCCGGGACGGCCGGCGGATAGCTGTTCTTGGCCACTATGACGCCGAAAACGTGCGCACGCTGGGCACCTATACGGAAGTGATTCCGTACCACGAGGGGATTCTCCAACCGTTGCTGGATACTTTGGCCACCTTTACTCCTCGCACAATCGCCGTCAATTACTCTGAGGACGATGTCGCGGCCGATGGTTTGAGCTTTGGCATGTATCGTCTGTTACAAGGCTATTTGACAGGGACGCCGTGGGAAGGAAAGCTCATATCAGCCGAAGGCATCATACGCGCTCTGCGCGGCCGCAAGACGCCGACCGAAATTGAGCTGGTACGCCGGGCAGTCGCCACGACCGAGCGTATCTTTGACGAGATCGAGGCGTTCGTGCGCCCGGGGATGACCCAGAAGCAAATCGCTGAATTCGTCCATGGCTATATCGATGGGCAGGGGTTGGGCTATGCCTGGCCGAAGCCATTCAATCCCATCGTGACTTGTGGCCCTGAATCGGCGACGGGCCACGCCGCTCCCGGCGATGTAGTGTTGCTCCCCGGCCATACGTTCCACATTGACTTGGGCGTTAAACAAGACGGTTATTGCTCCGATCTGCAACGGATGTGGTATGTCCTGGATGAAGGGGAGACGGCCGCGCCGTCCGATGTGCAGCGCGCCTTCGATGTTGTCCTTGGAGCGATCAAAGTCGGGGAGTCTGCTTTGCGCTGCGGCACGCCCGGCTGGCAGGTGGATGAGGTCGCTCGCGAATTCATCGTGGATCATGGCTATCCTGAATACATGCATGCCTTCGGTCATTTGCTCGGCCGATCGGCTCACGATGGGGCAACCGTCCTGGGGCCGCGCTGGGAACGCTATAAAGGGATTTGCGATCTTCAGGTGGAAGCGGGCAATATCTTCACGCTGGAGCTCCATGTCGTCGTGCCCGAACGCGGGATAATGAGCCTCGAAGAAGACGTGCTGGTGACGGAGCAGGGCGTTGAGTATTTGAGTCACCCTCAAACGAGCTTGAGATATATTCGCCCCCGCGGGTGAATCGACCCGCATTGATCGGAGGCTCCGCTGACCTCGTCCCGTTTTGCTGCTCCAACCCGCATCGTCAAACTCCTGCCCTATGCCCCGGGTCTGGTGGCGGGGGCCTTTCTGGGCCGCGTGCTGGGCGAGTGGGTTGGTCTGCCGAATGGCTGGGTGGCTGCGGGACTGTCTCTCGCGCTCGGCGCTCTCGGCGCATGGATATCAGGTCGCCGGTCAATCGCAAGAACATGGCCGGCGCTTATTTTTCTCGCCTATATCGCTTACCCTGAACCTCGTGCGGTTTATGCCGCGCTGGTTGCCGCCGTGGCTGCTATTGCCTGGGCCTTGTTGTTGATCGACTGGCCCGTGCCGAACCGCGATCGGGACAGTGGGGTGGTTGCTGCTCTATTACGCCCTGTCCGGCCTTGGGCCGTGGCTGTGGGGGCGTGCTTTTTCCTTTTATACGCGTTCACGCTTGCGCCTGATATTCTGCCGGCCGATAGCGGAGAGCTTCAGGTTGTGGCGGCGCAATTGGGCGTCGCCCACCCGCCGGGCTTCCCGCTCTATACGCTGGCGGCCCACCTGTTTGTCAAGCTTTTACCCTTCGTTTCGCCCGCCTGCGCCGTGAATCTGTTTTCGGCCGTGACGAGCGCCGTCACGGTTTCAGTCGTTTTCCTTGCCTCCTGGCTCATCACGCGGGATCGTATCGCCTCCCTGATTGCCGCGGTGGCGCTTGGCACTGCGACGACATTCTGGTCGCAAGCGACTACCGCCAACGTGCGCAGTCTCACCGGGTTGTTCGCTGCTCTCATTCTTTTCGGGCTGATTGCCTTTCGACATGAGAAGATGCGCGCGGAACAGGGGCGGCCGGATCGCTGGCTCATATTCACTGCATTGTTCATGGGCTTCGGCCTCACCCACCATGTTTCACTTGTCTTTCTAATCGGTGTGGGTCTGGTGTTCGTGTTGATCGTGGACCCCGCCTTCATCCGCGCTCCGGGTCGCTGGTGGCGCCCGCTGCTCGCGGGATTAAGCGGGCTGGTACCTTTGTTCTACTTCCCCCTTCGGGCGTCGGCCGAAGTTCGCGGTGCGACACCTGGCCTGGCGACCTGGCCGGGCTTTCTCGAACACGTGCTGGCGAGCGGCTTCCGCGGCGATCTCTTTTACTACCTCGCGCCGGGCGATTTCGTCCAGCGGTTGCGCATCATGGGAAATGTGATGTCGTTCCAGTTCGAGGCCCTGGTGCTTATTGGAATCATGATCGGTATTATCCTGCTGTTGTGGCGGGACCGATCGTTGGCCTGGCTGCTGGCCGGTACGCTGGCCGCTTTTATCCTCGTGGCAGCTACCTATCGCGCGCCACAGACGGTCGAATACATGTTGCCGGGTTATGTCGCTGCTGCCTTGTTGCTCGCTTGTGGTTTGGCCTATGTGGCCGGAATGGTGAATAACCAAGGTGTAGCGGGGCGAAGCGGCGCTATATTCCTGTGCGCTCTGGTTGCCGTGTCGGCCGGCTATCAGGCAGTCACAAACCTTACCGCTGCGGGACGTTTCCATGAGGGCCGGGATTCCCGCGCATTTACCGAACTCCTTCTCAAGTCCGCACCCCCTAATAGTGCAATCCTCGCCCACTGGCACTGGGTGACACCGTTATGGTACCTGCAGGAGATCGAGGGATTGCGCTCCGACGTCGAGATTCAATACGTCTTTCCCGAAGGAGAATCTTACGATGCCGCCTGGGAACGGCGCGTCAGGGAGGCGCATGCAGCCGGTCTCGATGTGATTACCACCTGGATACCAGTGACTCCCTTGGCTGATTTGCCGGTTCCTGAACCGGTCGGTGAGGCGCAACTCTATCCGGCCATGCCGAGAGAAAGCCTGCCGGATGATTTTGTCGGGGCCGAACTCTCGCTTGCGGATTCGATCCACGTTCTGGGTTATCACGTTGACCAGCCTGATAATTTGAGGATCGGGGAGGAAGCGGCGATCACGGTCGCATGGCGGCCGTTAGCCAAATTCGCGCAGGGAACTACGTTATTCGTTCACCTTGTTGGGCAAGATGATGTGATCTACGCGCAGGATGACAAGCTGATTATTCCAGCCGAAGGGATCACATTGACCCAATTTCGAGTCACGCCCCGCCCCGGTATATCACCGGGTGCTTTGCAGGTGTACATCGGAACCTCCGGTGAGTCCGTCACGCGTGAGCCGTTGACAGGAATCATTTTCAACCTGTCAGATGTAGCGCCGTATACCCGGAATGTCGTGGAACGTCTCCTAATGACTTCCCTACCCGGCACACTGGTCGGCTATGATTGGGACCATACTCTGGCGGATCGCTCGCGCCTCTATCTCCATTGGCGCACGGTTGAAGGCTATTATACGCAAGTGATTGATGATGCAGCCGTACCCCAGTTACAACTCCCTCCTTACCGGGGAGTTTGGGGCGTGCCGATAACCGATTGGCGCTTCCCGCGTGGCATGGAAGGTGGCCATTATGTTCCCTTTGGCCAAGGCATCGTGTGGACAGGAAAAGCGTTCGATGATCTGACCCTTGAGCCGGGGGAGGCTTTGGTTCTTGATCAGGCGTTTCATAGCGCGAAGCCCATCAATCGGGATTATGTGGTTTCTGTTCGCCTGATCGGGCTGGAAGCGGACGGTGTTCATTGGGCCTGGTGGGATTTGCAGGATTCCATCCCCGCCATGGGGGCCATCCCCACGCTCAAGTGGGTGGACGGCTCGTTCGTGCGCTCGCCCCATCGGGTGACGGCCGCCGATTCGGCCGTGCCCGGTCAATCTCTTACTTGCGCGCTGGCTTTGTACGACTCGTTCACCAATCGGCCTCTACCAATTCTCGACGAACGCCTGACGGCCGAAAATCCGTGGGTTCCGCATTGCCGGGGAACGGTTCAACCGGCGAAATGATCGTTTCAGCCAGAATAGAGGTTGAACATTGGAGTAATTATTGGAGGTTATCGAGGGACAGGTGGAAGTGGGCCCGCAAGGATTCGAACCTTGAACCAATCGGTTATGAGCCGACCGCTCTGCCGTTGAGCTACAGGCCCTCCAGAAATAATGAGAGGGGTAGATGAAGCTACCCCTGAATCTCAAGAGCGGCAGACGGGATTCGAACCCGTGAAAACAGCTTGGAAGGCTGTTGTGTTACCACTACACCACTGCCGCACGTAATCAGTCGGGGCGGCCGGACTCGAACCGGCGGCCTCTCGGTCCCAAACCGAGCGCTCTGCCAAGCTGAGCTACGCCCCGGTACCCGACCTCATTCGTTAGTATACTGACTCCATGATGGCGCGTCAACCTGCCTCATGATGGTCGGGCGGCAGGCATTGCAGACGAACGACGCGTTGTTCCCCGAAGATAACCCGGACACGCTCATCGATGATGTGCCCCACGACCCACACGGCATGATCCTTTGTGGCGAGGATTGGCCAACGCCGGCGCAAATGAGCGGGCATCTTCCGGTCGATCATAATCTCTTTGAGCTTGCGCTCGCCGTTCAGACCCAGAGGGCGCATCCGTTCACCCGGCAGCCGCGGCCGAACGATCAGAGTATCGGCCGCGCTCAAAACGACAAAGGCTTGCCACCTATCCCGGTTCTCATGGATATCGTGCAGATCGAACTCCCCAGGGTCGAGCCATTCCGCGGTTAGCCGCCATCCATTGGCCGGCGGGGTTTTCCCTGGAACAGATAACGGTAATGGGTCGAGGCCCAATAATTGGGGGTACTTATTGGCAAGATCCGCCGCTTCGTTCTTGACGATCAGGCTGTTATAACTGACTGAAATCGTGATATTGCCCGGCAAATCGGCGTCGGCCCCCGTCTCTCCTCGCTCGGCGATAGCCCGCGCCGATTCAAGCGCGCGAAACCCCACATCCCTTATGCCTGGTTGAATGGCGGCGATGGCCAATCGCAGCAGGCGGCGACGTAACGCCAGGGGCAGGGCCAACCAGCCGGGACGTTGCAGAATGACATATGTCTCTTCCTGCTCGATGATCAGCCTGCTCCATTCGCTCGCAGCTTGCGCGGCCAGATATTCTTCCTCTGCTGTTAATACCTCGCCCATCTCGATGATGCGCGGCCGAACTTGCGGGTTGTATGTTTCGAGAAGGGGGAGCAGTTCGCCGCGAACGCGATTGCGGAGAAATGAGTACGAACTGTTGCTCTCATCGTATATCGGGACGAGATGCTTCTCGACGCAATAGGTTTCGATTTCTTCCCGAGTGACGGAAAGTAGCGGTCGTAGCAGCCACAGCCCCTTATGACCAGGCAAGGGGCCGGCCGGCTGCATCCCACGCAGGCCGGCCAATCCGCTGCCGCGCAAGATGTGGATCAGGATCGTCTCGACCTGATCCTCTCTGTTGTGACCAACGGCGATGTGGGTTGACCCTTCTTGCCGAGCAACCTGCGCCAATAGCGCATAACGAGCAGTGCGTCCTGTCTCCTCCAGTGATTGTCCGTTCTGGCGGGCCAGAGCGGCCACGTCGACCCGTTCAGTGTAGAAGCGCAGTCCCTGGGCAGCTCGGGCCACCAATTGCGCTTCGGCCGCAGAGGAAGGCCGCAATCCATGATCCAGATGGGCGACGATGAGACGGCCGGCGGGGATAAGGCTGCGCAGGGTATGGAGGAGCGCCAGGGAATCAGGCCCACCCGACACGCCGACAACGATCTGGTCTCGGTCGAGATCAAATCGGGCGCTGTTGGAAGCGAGACGCAGGGCAGACAATACCTGATCAACCAGGCTCATAGCGTTCGCATGAAGCATTCATCTTGCAGTAGGGCGGGTGGGACTCGAACCCACATGGGTGTTACCCCGGCGGATTTTAAGTCCGCTGCGTCTGCCATTTCGCCACCACCCCATTCGAGGCAGAGAACCTATTGTAACCATCAATGCCGCGCTCATCAACCGCCGTGCCGTCAAGGATTCATGCTGTTATACTTCGGTGCGAGAATAAACGGGAGGTGGATTTGTGCGGCAATACCTCGATTTGATGCGCCATGTCATTCAAACCGGCACAACCAAGACCGATCGCACCGGTGTGGGGACGATCAGCGTATTCGGCTATCAGATGCGCTTCGATCTGGCTAACGGGTTTCCCTTGCTGACGACCAAGAAGATGCACCTGCGCTCGATCATCCATGAGCTTCTGTGGTTCCTGCGTGGTGAGACGAACGTTCGTTATCTGCGGGAAAATGGCGTGACGATATGGGACGAATGGGCCGATGCGGACGGTGAGTTAGGCCCGATCTATGGTCGTCAATGGCGTTCATGGGGCACGGCCGACGGCACCACTATTGATCAAATTGCTGATGTGGTGGAGCAAATTCGCGCCAGGCCAGACTCCCGCCGTCTTATCGTCAGCGCCTGGAACGCAGGTGAGATCGACAAGATGGCCTTGCCGCCCTGCCATTGCCTGTTCCAGTTTTACGTCGCCGACGGCCGCCTCTCCTGCCAGCTTTATCAACGCAGCGCCGATATCTTCCTCGGTGTGCCGTTTAATATCGCTTCCTATGCGCTCCTGACGCAAATGATGGCGCAAGTGGCCGGGCTTCAACCCGGCGAATTTATTCATACTTTGGGTGATGCACATCTTTATTTGAATCATATGGAGCAAGCTTTGCTGCAGCTGTCGCGCGAGCCGTACCCGCTGCCGACGATGCAACTGAACCCCGCCGTTCGGTCGATATTCGATTTCGCCTATGACGACTTTCAGCTACTTGATTACCGGTCTCATCCACGCATTGTCGCACCGATAGCGGTTTAGGAGGCTCTTGATGGGTCACATCCCCCGCATAGCGTTTGTAGTGGCCATGGACGAGAATCGGCTCATCGGCCGCGATAACGATCTGCCATGGCGCTTGCCCGAAGACATGGGCTGGTTTCGTCGTCAAACGATCGGTAAACCATGCGTCATGGGCCGCAAGACCTACGACTCGTTGCCGGATCGATTTCGGCCGCTGCCCGGGCGACTCAATATCGTTGTCACCCGCAATCGGGAATACGGAGCGCCCGGCGCAGTTGTCGTCCACTCCGTTGACGATGCGCTTGCGGCCGCGGGAGACGCGGAAGAGATCGTCGTCATCGGCGGTGCCGATCTTTTTCGACGATTGCTGCCCGTGGCGGATCGTCTCTATCTCACCCAGGTTCATGGTGCGGCCGAGGGCGACGTGTATTTCCCCGAATTTAAGACGGATGATTGGGACGAGGTTTTTCGTCAGGAGCACCCGGCCGATGAGCGCCACCGGTTTGCCTTCACCTGGCTTATCCTTGATCGGAACCGTGACGGCGCTCACTTGGAAACCTGATTTTCCATGCCTCACGATTGTTACGGAACCATCGCTTCTCGCTGGGCAGCCCCTGTGATTTGCTGCTTTGATATATGGTTTGTGGCGTGGCGGTAGGCAAATACTTATTTGCATAGCCGTCATATACTCAGTAGACTTGTCCGACGAGTAGAAAATCTTACGCAGGTTTGATTCCCCATGGAACCGGAACTGATCACTATCATTGAAGGACCCACCCCTGATTTCATGCCGAACCCTCAGGGCTGGATGCAATCGGTATATGAAGGGCCACATGAAACTGATGTGGCGCTGTGTCAATTGAGGACCGGCAACGGCAGCGATATTGTGGAGCGCTGTCAACAGGCATGGCAGGAAGGCCGGCCGGTACGCCTTGATTACCCGGACGATTTGCGCCTGCGCCAGCAGGTAGATGTCGTCGCCCTTCGTTTGACCCAAATTGAGGAGGGGGAGTTGCTCCTGCTCTGGGTCACGATGCTCTGGGAAGAGGAAGTCGACGAAGGAAGCGAGATGGACGACGATATCGATTCGGACATTCCTTTCTAAAGGCTATCCAACAGGAAAGGCCGCGATGAGCTACGAGACGATCCTGTATGATGTGAGCGATGGTGTGGCCACCGTCACCCTCAATCGCCCTTCCAGGCTAAACGCATTCAACGACCAGATGATAGACGAGACGACTGATGCTTTTAAGAAAGCCGGTCGCGATGCGGATGTTCGTTGTGTGGTGATAACCGGAGTGGGGCGCGGCTTTTCCTCCGGCCAGGACCTTGCCGACTTCCAGGGTCGCGGAGATGATGTTTCTATTGGGGAGCATCTTCGCCATGGCTACCACCGCCTCGTTCGGCAAATGGTCTCGTTGGAGAAACCCGTTATCGGTTCAATCAACGGCATCGCCGCCGGCGCGGGCTGCGGCGTGGCCCTGGCGGCCGACATCCGCATCGCCGCGGATAGTGCCTCCTTTATGCTGGCGTTCAGCCGCATCGGGTTGATCCCCGACAGCGGCACGAACTGGTTCCTCCCCCGGCTGATCGGCTATGCTCGCGCTTATGAGATGGCGTTGACGGCTGATCGCGTTCCCGCCGCGCGCGCTATGGAGTGGGGGATGGTGAACTATGTGGTGCCGGCCGAACAACTGCCGGAGATCACCGCCGCCTGGGCGCGCCGCCTGGCCGATGGCCCGACGCTGGCCTTTGGCCTGACCAAGCGGTCGCTGCACCGCAGTTGGGATATGACATTGGATGAAGCGCTGGAGTACGAGGCGCATTTGCAGGAAGTAGCCGGCCGCAGCAAAGATAATCGCGAGGGCATCACTGCCTTCGTTGAAAAGCGAGAGCCGAAATTCATCGGCAGTTAGAGCCTGTTTTACCTTTCGGCTACCAGCAGCTGATCCCCCGCCACGACAAAGATCCTCATCGGCGAGTCGGTAACCGCGAAATCGGCCGCCTTTGTCAACACGTCATTCCCCGACGCATCCAGGATGCGATATTGGGCCAACGCCATACCACCACGAGAGAGTTGAAGGAGGCGGCCGCTACCGGGATCGAGAACAAAAATCGACGCTTTAAGGCCGGTGCCGACGATTTCCACCGATACCGGTGCGATGAGGGGCGTCATCAACCCGTTCTGGGCCAGCGTGTTTTCATCCCACACAATGCGTCCCGAGTGCGTGTCGTAGTAGCGAATTTGGCCGTCTTTATACAGGACGAGCAGGCTTCCGTCATCGGCATAGAGATCGAAGTCGATCGCCTGCTCCAAATTCGCTTCATCACTGAAGAAGATCGTCTCGTCCCCTTCGAACTGGGCATAGCCTGATGACGCGTAATATTTCCAAATCTTCCTCGCGCCTGTATCAAGCACATAGAGGCGATCCAGATAGGTAGACATCGCCGTGGGGCTAACCCATACGGCGCTGTTGCCCAACGTGATCCCGCTGGTATCTCCCAAATTGGGATAATAGTTGAACAGACCGCCTGTCGTGTCCAGCATGCCGATCGAGTCGCGCGTTTCTGCGGTGCTGCCCTGTAGCCAGCGGATATCGAACAAGGTCTTTATTGTGTTGGCGCCAACCGATTGCCCGCCGAAACCAATGGTCTGAGGCTCTTCACTGGTCATCTCTTCGAACGTTTCATCGGTCGGATGGAAGTAAACGCGATTACCCGATTGATCCAGGACGGCAATACCTCCGTCGACGCCGCGCAAAGTCAGGGAGGTCAGGTTCGTGCCGGCTGCATAACGATAAAAAGTCGTTGCCGTCAGGCGGCTCACACCGTCGAGGCGATCCAGTCCATCCAAAGCATCGGAGCGCATTGTGGCGACCTCGATGTCGCCAATCCGCAGCGTTTCGGCTTGCCCGGCCAACGAGACAACGGTGAGATAATGGCCCTGAGCTGCAGCGGCATCATCGCGGAGGCTTTCCGCGGTTGCCAACTCATCCATCATCTGTTGCTTGATTTGCGACAGCTGGTTTACCGTGTCCCGCTGGATGTACACACTGGTAACGACCGAGCCAACGATTAACGGGATAATGAGGGCGACGGTAGTGGGGATGGCCCAATGAATCGACGGCTCGTCGCTTCGCCTGCCCAATAATTGCTCCAGGACGGCCGCTATCCAGGCGATGAATCGTGACAATCCTCTGGCGGAGGATGAGGCGGCACGACGGGCGCTCGTCTCGACTGCCGTCGTGTCAAATGATGGAGATGGCTCTTCCTGAACGACGGGAGTCGTTGTCTCGGTTGTGGCCTCCCTGACAGGGATCGCCTTCCCCGATGCGGGCTTCAATTGTGCCTTGGTCGTTGCCGGCTTGGGAGCAGGCTGCTTGCTGTGCTGAAATGTAAGTGGCAGGGTGGACGGCAGTTCGTCGGCGAATTCCACCAGCATGACCCTGGCGCTGTCCCCGGCTACAACGTCCATCAACGCCTCAAAGCCACTTTCGATCTCGGTATCGACCAGTACCGATCCCAGCGTGTCCCCGGTCAGATAGGACAGGCGCGGATCGCACAGAAGCATCATATCTCCGGGCTGCAACCGATGGAAGGCGAAGCGAATGTCGATGCCGGCGCTGCGACCGAGTGGTGTGAGGTGTTGTGGCGGGCGAGCCGGCAGGCGCTCAACACCAAAGTTATGGCCCAAAAAGGCCAGTCCTTCGCCTGTCTGTAGCGTGTACAACTCGCCGCTGTGCAAGACCGCGCAACTGAGCGCGCCCTCATGCGTGGCACGCTTTTCCACATTAAATCGCAATAGCTCTTCGTTTGTCTCGATGACCGCGCGTCTCAAGGCAGACGTCACGCTGCCCGACGCGGCAAAAAATCGCGTGCGTAATCCCTCGACAAGGCTACGAGCGAGTTCAGCGGTCTGTTCCGGTATGCCTGTCAGCGCGAGATGGATGAAGAGATAGTCACGCTCCCGTCCGCGCGCTGCTTTCTGTGGCGCGGGTTGCGCCAACAAGCCCGGGACAGTCCCTTCGTCCTGGACTGTCCCGTTTATAATCGAGAGTTGGGCGGTGATGGCGAGTAGATCCACGTTGGCTTAGGCAGAGGCCCAATCGTCACTGCCCCTAATGGAGGATTCCATCAGGGGCAGTGGGATGTGTATTTTTGTTATGCCTGGTACGGCGTGTATTCCAGCCCGAATGCGTCGGCAACCGCCTTGTAGGTGACCTTGCCCTGATAGGTGTTGAGACCCAGAGCCAAACCGTGATTTTCGGCCATCGCGGCTTCGGCGCCTACCCGCGCCAGACGCAGGACGTAGGGCAAGGTGGCATTGCTCAAGGCAAACGTGCTCGTGCGCGGCACGGCTCCGGGCATATTGGCGACGCCATAATGGACGACGCCATCCACGATGTAGACCGGATCGGAGTGAGTGGTGGCGTGGATAGTCTCGACGCAGCCGCCCTGGTCAACAGCGACGTCGACGATGACGCTACCCAGATTCATGGTCGAGATCATCTCGCGCGTCACCAGTCGCGGAGCGCGTGCGCCCTTGATCAGGACGCCGCCAACGACGAGATCGGCATTGCGCACCGCTTCGGCGATGTTGTAGGAGTTGGATGCGACTGTTGTCAGGCGGCCGTGAAGGACATGCTCAAGGAAGCGCAGGCGATCCAGGTTTGTGTCCATGATGGTGACGTTGGCTTCCATGCCGAGCGCAATTTGGGCGGCATTGGTGCCGACCACGCCACCGCCGATGACGACGACATTGGCCCCCGGCACGCCGGCCACCCCGCCCAGCAGCATGCCGCGGCCGAGGTGAGAGCGCTCCAGGAAATGGGCGCCGACCTGAATCGCCATGCGGCCGGCTACTTCGCTCATGGGCGTTAGCAGAGGCAGACTGCCGTCCGGCGCTTCGACGGTCTCGTAGGCGATGCCCGTGACGCCGGAGTCGACCATGGCATGGGTCAATGCTTCTTCGGCCGCCAGGTGGAGATAGGTGAATAATAGTAAATCGGACCGCAAGTACTGATACTCGACGGCGATTGGCTCCTTTACTTTGACGACCATCTCGGCGCTCCAGGCGTCGGCCGCCGTGGGAACAATGGTTGCGCCGATTCGCGCGTAATGCTCATCCAGGAAGCGGCTGCCGTCGCCGGCGCCGGTCTCAACCATCACCGTATGGCCTTGCTCAATTAGTTGTTGAACGCCCGCGGGCGTCATAGCCACGCGATATTCATTATTCTTAATTTCTTTGGGAACTCCGACTATCATGGGATACTCCTTGATGGAAATCTGTGGGAATTCATATTATACCCCAATCTCAACGTTACCATAAATAACCGCAGATCAAGGATAAGAATGACCAGCCCTGCGCTCATTGTCCGGCTGGGTATTAATGAGAGAATAAGTCCAATAGTGGAGAAACAAGAATCAGATGATTAATTCAATCATCAGGGAGAAACCATGGATATCAAAATTGAAAACGGCAATATTGTGCACTCAGGCGCGGATACGATCATTGTCAATCTTTTTGAAGGCGTCACTGCCCCCGGTGGGGCGACCGGCGCCGTAGATATAGCGCTCGGAGGCATGATCTCCGACTTGATCGCCGACGGTGACTTTAAGGGAAAGGCCGGTGAAGTTGCCGTGCTTTACCCACATGGCGCTATTGCGGCGCGGCGCGTCCTCGTGGTGGGGTTGGGCAAAGCCGACAGCTTTAATTTGGAAGGCGTACGTCGGGCGTCGGCCGCGGCCATTAAGCGGGCGCGCGATTTGAATGCGCAACACGTGGCGACCATTGTCCATGGCGCGGGCATTGGTGGTCTTGATGTGAAAGCTGCCGCGCAGGCGACCGTTGAAGGGGCGCTCCTGTCCACTTATCGCTTCGACGCGCCGAAGAAGAGAGAGCCGGCGAACGAAATCGGCTCCCTGACATTGGTTGAATTCGACAATTCCCGTATTGATGCTATTGCTGCCGGCGCGAAAGCGGCCGAGGCCGTTGCCGCGGGGGTGTATCTGGCTCGCGATCTGGTCAATATGCCGCCCAATGTGGCCACGCCGACAAAGCTGGCCGCCGCGGCTCAGGCTATTGCCGGCGCGCACGGCATGGGGGTCATCATCGGCGATCGCGAGTGGGCCGGGGAGCGCAAGATGGGCGCGTATCTGGCCGTGGCTCAGGGCGCGGGCGAACCACCAAAGTTCGTTGTCCTCGAGCACAATGCAGACCGCACCGATCTGCCGACCGTCGTTCTGGTAGGCAAAGGGATTACCTTCGACACTGGCGGCATCTCCATCAAGCCGTCGGAGGGCATGGGCAGCATGAAGTCCGACATGGGCGGCGCGGCGGCCGTGCTGGGTGCCATGGAGACTGTCGGCCGGCTCGATCTGCCGCTGCGCGTCATCGGCATCACCCCTTGCACGGAGAATATGCCCGATGCCAACGCCTATCGGCCGTCGGATATCATCACCGCATCAAATGGCAAAACGATCGAGATCATCAGCACTGACGCCGAGGGGCGCATGGTGTTGGCCGACGCGCTTGTTCACGCCGAAACATATAAGCCTGATGCCGTGATCGATCTGGCGACCCTCACGGGGGCGTGCGTCGTCGCGCTGGGCGGTGGCGTGGCCGCGGGCATCTTCTGCAACGATGACTCATTGCGCGATAGACTACTCGCCGCTTCCGAAGCGACTTACGAGCGCATCTGGCCGCTGCCGCTCTATGATGATTATCGCCGCACGATCAACTCCGAAGTGGCCGACATGAAGAACAGCGGCGGCCGTATGGGTGGGGTCGGCACATCGGCCGTCTTCCTGCGCGAGTTTACCAACTATTCCTGGGCCCATCTTGACATTGCCGGGATGGCGTTGTCTGAAAAGGCTGTTGATTATTCCCCGGTGGGTGGCACCGGTTTTGGCGTGCGTCTCCTGATCGCCTATTTGCAGGGAATGGCTGGTTGACGATAGATTGATGAGTATCGGGCGAGGGTTGTAATTACGTGGGCCGATTGCTACGTGCTATAATCCTCGTCCAATAACCAGGCCTGTTGATTGCGGGGTTCTATACATGATGAGCCTGGTTTGAGGAAACATTATGGCAGTTCCAGAGCAACCTTTGACCCTCGGCATCGAAGAAGAGTATCAAATCATCGACGCCGAAACCCGTGATTTGCGCACGTATATCAGCGAGCTTCTTACGCAGGATCAGACCCGCGAACATAAGCTCGATCTGAAGCCGGAGCTTATGCAATCACAAGTTGAAGTGGGCAGCCGCATCTGCCAAAATATCAGTGAGGCGCGGGCCGAGATTACCCGCCTGCGCCGGGATGTGCTGGAATTGGCTGATGAGAATGGGCTGATGATCGCCGCCGCCTCGACCCACCCTTTTGCCCGCTGGGAAGACCAGATCATCACTGAGGGAACTCGATATAAGGAACTGTTGGATGACATGCAGGGCGTGGCGCGCCAGTTGCTGATATTCGGCATGCATGTCCACGTGGGTTTCGGTGACGATCCTGCTTCGCGGGAAATGCTCATCGACACCATGAATCAGGCGCGCTACTTCATCCCCCACCTTCTGGCACTATCAACCAGTTCGCCATTCTGGCGCGGGCAAAACACAGGTCTCAAGTCCTATCGCAGCGTGGTTTTTGAGTCATTGCCGCGCACGGGTATCCCCCACTCGTTCATTTCCTGGGCCGATTATAAAGCATACGAGCAGATGCTCGAACGGGTTGGGGCGTTCGGCAAGTTTGATAAACGAGCCAAAATCTGGTGGGATATTCGGCCGCACCCGGTCTATAGCACGCTGGAGTTTCGCATTAGCGATATCTGCACCAGCGTAGACGATTGCATCTGCATTGCCGCGCTATTCCAGGCGATTTGTGCCAAGCTGCTCAAGCTGCGCAGGCAGAATATGTCCTGGCGGCAATATCGTCACGTCCACATCACGGAAAACAAGTGGCGGGCCGTGCGCTATGGTATTGAGGGCGAGCTGATTGACTTTGGGATCCAGGCTTCGGTTCCCGTTCCCCAGCTCATCGGCGAATTGCTGGAGTTTCTCGACGACGTGGTCGATGAGCTGGACAGCCGCCGGGAAGTGGAACACGCCCGCAATATCCTGCGCGACGGCACCAGCGCCGACAAGCAGCTGCGGGTCTATTACGAACATGGCGGGGACGGGAATCAGGACGAGGCCATGCGTGCCGTCGTCGATCACCTTGTCGCCGAGACCAAACGCAACGTGTTATAAGAAGGTTCGAACGAATTTGAGAGCCGAGTTGCCGAAAGGTAACTCGGCTTTTTTACTTTGGGCGTTACCAGGTACGGTGCCTGAAGGTTCCCCCGACGATCGTCCCGGCTATTCCAACATTGAGGAGTTCATCGGCCGGCGTCTCGAACAGGTCTTTTTCAAAGATCGTCAGATCGGCCAGTTTGCCGGGCGAAATGCTCCCCTGTGTTTTCGCTTGCCCTGCGGTGATGGCCGCTGCCTGGGTGAAGGCATGGAGCGTCTCCCCCATCGTCAGGCGTTCCTGCGGATGCCAGCCATCCTTGCCCGGAAAGCCGTCGGCTCTTCGTCGCGTGACGGCCGCATGGATGCCCGGCAGCGGGTCGATCCGCTCCACCGGCGCATCGGAGCCGAACACCACCAGCGCGCCACTATCCCACATGGTTCGCCAGGCGTAGCTATAGCGCGTGCGCTCCCCCCAATACCGGTCGGCCATTTCCATGTCCGACGTGGCGTGAACGGGCTGCATCGAAGCGATGACGTCCAACTCGGCCAGACGGTTGAGGTCGCTGGGATGGAGTATCTGAACGTGCTCGATACGGTGACGCAGTCGCGGGCCACCCCGATTCGCTTCCTCTTTTCGCAGGAGTTCATAAACATCCAGCACATCATGGTTAGCCCGATCGCCAATGGCGTGGACGGTCACGCTGAGTCCGCCGGCGCCGGCCTGGCGCGCCTTCTCCAGCATTTCCTCTTTGTCTGTGACGACGATGCCCACATTTCCCGGATCGCCTTCATAGGGGGCGATCATCGCCGCCGTCCTGGAGCCCAGCGCGCCGTCGGCGAAGATCTTGACGCCACCAATTCTCAACCAGTCATCGCCAAAGCCCGACCGCAAACCGACGCCCAGAGCGTGCTCCAGGCGATAGACCGGCACATTCTTGACGATTCGCAACCCCAGTTCATCCGCCTCATGCAATTGTTGCAGGGCGAGGAAGCAGTCGCGCCCGTCGAAGTCGTGCAGTCCGGTCAGGCCAACCGACCAGCAATATGCCTGCGCCCTGCGCATAGCCAAAGCGATTTCGTCCACCGTGGGGCGGGGGATGTGACGCGCGACCAGATCCATCGCATCTTCGAACAGGATCCCTGTCGGGCGCCCGGTGGCATCGCGCTGGATTTGCCCGCCCGGCGGATCGGTCGTCGTCTCATTCACCTGCGCGATCCTGAGCGCCAGCGAGTTCACCCACGCGGCGTGGCCGCTCTTGTGAGATAAATAGACCGGCCGATCCGGGATGATGTCATCCAGATCGGCGGCCGTGGGGAAAGCATGATCGGGCCAGGCGTCCTGCACCCAGCCACGGCCGAATAGCCAGCCGCTGCCGGGGTGTTGCTCGATGAACGCGGCGATGCGCTCGAGCGCTGCCTGTCGGGTTGGTGCGCCTTCTACGTCTACGTTTTGCAGGCTGAGGGCGAAGTGCTGGAAGTGGACGTGGGCATCCACCAGGCCGGGTGTCACAAACCGGCCACCCAGATCCACCACCTCGCCACCAGGTCCCAGGAGAGCCTTCATCTCGCTATCGCTGCCGATGGCCAGAAAGCGGCCGTCCCGGATGGCGACGGCTGTGGCCTGTGGCTGTGCCGGATCGATCGTGTAAATTCGTCCGTTCGTGAGTACCAAGGTTGCCGGCATAGAGAATGACTCCTTGTGCGTTTGGCCGCTCGATCTAGGCTGCGGCCAGGATTGGGGCAAGTTGGTCGCGCAATAACTCCTCAAGATAAGGCGTAACGCCCCAGTAGGCTTTAAGCGCGATATATTCATTGACAAGTGCCGGCGGTGGTGGGGTGTCCATCCGAACGGCGCGGATCATCAGGTTCTTGGGAGTGTGCTCCACCGCTACAAACTCCATGATCTCCGCCCGATATCCGAGCAAGCGCAGGATGTGCGCCCTGAACGAGTCGGTCAGGACATCTCCCAGGCGCTCGCGCATGATCCCGTGGCGCAGGACAGGCCTGAAGGGTTCGGGGGTGGTGGCCTGGGACAGTTGGGCTTGCAGATGATGATGGCAGCAAGGAGCGCTGAAGATGAGCTTGCTCCGCCACCTGATGGCTTGGGCCAACGCCTCATCGGTGGCGGTATCACAGGCATGCAAGGCCAGAACAATATCGGGCGATTCCGCCGGCTGGAAATCGATGATCCGGCTTGGCTCGAAAGTCATGGTCGTCCATCCCAATTGGACGGCCGTCTCCCGATGGCGTTCCAGCAGATATGTTTTTGTATCGACGCCGGTCATGGCGGCCGGGATGCCTTTGATGGTGTTCAGGTAATGATAGGTAGCGAAAGTCAGGGCGGCGCTGCCGCAGCCAAGATCCACGACGTGCACCGGACTGTGCCCGAAATGCTCCATCTCGTGGGTCTCGTCGATCAGGCGCAGGAACTCGTTGATCTGGCGGAACTTGCGCTGTTGATCCGCGCGCACATGCCCATCGGCCGTGGTTACGCCGATCGCGTTCAAAAAGGGGGCGGCCTGGTCTTCACTCAGGATCCCCGGCTTGACCCGATCGTGGGTCAGGCCCAGGTCAACCCTCTTCTGTCGGGGAGCGTCGTGGTGGATGATCGGCCGCCCTTTCTTGCTGTATTGAATTCGAACCGTGCCCTCGGTTGTGGAGAGTTGCACATTTTTGAACGGCAGCGCCACGAGCGCCATCAATGCTTCCTCAGCTTCGGCTTCGCGGTAATTTTTGGCGAAGGCTTGTTTGCTGTCGAAGTATTCAAACTGCAAAAGGTGTTGCTCTTTCAGCAGGACGGGGCGAATCGTCACTCGCGCCCACGGGTTTGTCTGATTTCCTCGTGTGCCCAGGAAGGCAGCCTCAACAAACTCCTCGTTGTTGAGGATAGCTTTACGCAGGAGAATGTCGGGAGAATCGGTCATTGCCGGCAAGGGTGGAGGTTACTCACCCCACTCAAGTTCCTGATCGCCGATATAGACCGTGTCGCCCACCTTGACCCCGGCTTCGGTCAGCGCGGCCGTGATGCCGGACTTCTCCAGGACCGTCTGGAATCGCAGGAGCGAGTCGTCGAATTCGAAGTAGGTCATGGTGGCGATGCGCTCGATATCCTTGCCGCGCACTCGCCACGTGTTGCCGCCTTCCCGTTTGATAGTGAAGGCTTGCTGTTCGACGGGTGGGCGAATGACGACCGGCTCGCTGATGGTCGCCGTCGGCAGCTCGCGCGGCGTGGCGTCGACCATGCGCTTGACCTCGTAGAGCAGGGCCTTCACCCCTTCATTGGTGACGGCGGAGATGCTCATAAACGGGTAACCGGCCTTCATGATCGCCTTACGAATTTTGCCTTCCCGGGCACGAACGTCGGGCAGATCGATCTTGTTCAGGACAACCAGTTGTGGTTTGGCGGCCAGTTCAGCGTCGTAGGCGGCCAGTTCTTTGTTGATCATCCTGAAGTCGGCCAGCGGGTCTTCAGCCATGCCATCCAGCAGATGGATGAGAACGCGCGTGCGCTCGATGTGGCGCAGAAAGTCATGGCCCAGCCCAACACCTTCGGATGCGCCTTCGATGAGGCCTGGAATGTCTGCGAGAACGATCGTCTCGTAATCGTCGATTGCCGCCACACCCAGGTTGGGTTGCAGAGTCGTGAATGGATAGTCGCCGATTTTTGGGCGCGCGGCGCTGACGACGGAAAGCAACGTCGATTTCCCCGCGTTGGGCACGCCGATCACGCCGACATCGGCGATGAGCTTCAACTCCAGCTTGATCCACAACTCTTCGCCCGGCTCGCCGCGCTCAGCGATTCGCGGAGCCTGATGGCGGCTGGTGGCGAAATGCTGATTCCCGCGGCCGCCTCTCCCGCCCGACAGAATGACTACTTCCTGTCCCGGCTCTATCAGGTCGGCCAGGATTTCGCCGGTCTCAGCGTTGCGGATGATCGTGCCGGGTGGGGCTTCAAGTCGCAGATCATCGCCGCTCGCGCCGTTCATTCGCTGGACGGTTCCATGCACACCATTTCCTGCCCGATAATGTTTGTTGCGTTGGAAATTGGCCAGACTGTTCAGATGGCTGGAGGCGGAAAAGATCACGTTACCGCCGCGCCCCCCGTCGCCGCCGTCGGGGCCGCCTTGCCGCACGAATTTCTCGCGGCGAAAACTAATCATGCCGTCCCCACCGTCACCGCTGCGAATGTGGATTTTTGCTTCGTCGTAAAACATAAAAACCCTGGATATGTCCTGTAACTAGTTGTTGGCTGGGTCGTTCTTCAGAAGTGACTGTAGCACGGCCAGCCGTGGGTCGACCTCTTCCGTCTCGCAACCACATTCCCCTAAATTCAAATTTGCGCCACATTCCAGGCACAAGCCCTGACAATCAGGCCGGCACAGGACTTTGATCGGCACACTCAACAGACTTAGCTCGCGCACCAGCGGGGCCAGATCGATCATCCCGTCCTCGCCCACGTGCTGTTCGCCCGGCGGCGCGATGTGGGGTGGATAGTAGAACAGCTCATCCAGGGTGACATTCACGGGCACGATAGCTTCTTCCAGACAGCGCACGCACTCCAGGCTCATCGAGCTTTCCAATTGTCCTTGAATGTAAATACCTTCCGTCGTGCGCGTAGCTGTAATAAACCCCACCAATGGGGTTAAGGTCACATCATCGCTGAGCTTGATGCTGGGATAGTCGAGTTCGATCTGCCGGATGGTGCCATAATCCGCCTCTAACAGAAAGCCAAAATTAAAACGCAGGCGTGAAAGTTTCATGATACACCTTCCAACTCGGTTCGGGATAAAATCGGATTATAACATAGCCGGTGATGAATGTTTAACCGGCGTATAAGGGTATCAGCCGTGACTAAGGTAAGCGACAGGAAGTTGCTGGTAGCAACGCACAACAAAGGAAAGATAGCGGAGTATACCGACATTCTTGGAAACGGCCGCATTGCCTTTCTCATGTTGAGCGATGTCGGCATCACTGAAGATGTGCCCGAGACGGGCAGTACATTTCGGGAGAATGCTATCCTTAAGGCCACGGCCTATGCCGGGCAAACGGGGCTGCTGACTCTGGCCGATGATTCCGGCCTGGAAGTTGCGGCGCTGGGCGGCCGGCCCGGCGTTCTCACCGCTCGCTATGGCGGTCCGGGCCTTTCCATGGCGGAGCGGTACACCTTGCTGCTGCAAGAAATGACGGAGATACCCGACTCGCTCAGGGCAGCGCAGTTTTGCTGCGTGATTGCTCTGGCGGCGCCGGATGGGACGATTCTCGGCGTGTCCGAGGGTGTGTGTCGAGGAAAAATCGTTTGGGAGCCGTCCGGGGAAGCCGGTTTTGGCTATGACCCGATTTTCTATTTCCCCGAATACGGTCTGACGATGGCCCAGCTTCGGCCGGCAGAAAAGCACCGCATCAGTCATCGCGGCCGCGCTATGGAAGCCATCGCTCCCCTTCTGCGAGAGGTGCTCAATGGCCGAAAGCCGTAAGCTCTAACGAGTCGCGACTAGCGGATCATGCAGGAACCCCATGGTGATTCCCCGAAAGGCTTGTGGTCTCTCAAGCATGACAAAATGTCCTGTGTCTTCCAGAATAGCGACACGCGCGTGCGGCATCGCCGCGGCCGTCGATTCCGAGAAGCGTAGCGGTACCAGGCTGTCCTGCCGTCCGGCGATGAATAGAGTTGGCACGTTGATGTCCGATAGATGAAGCCTCAGATCAAACCGGTTGCAGGCCAGGTAGTCGCCATAAGTCGTCATTTCTCCGGTGGCCATGACCTGCCGGCGAATCACTTCCCGCCATTCATCCGTGATGTGGACGGCCCCATGCTCGGCCACAAACGTGGCGACTCCCTCTAAATCAGCTAATGCGCCTGACAGGATTGGCGCGCCGACCGGCATCCTGGCGCTCCCGCCCATCAGGATAAGGCCGTGGAGCGATACGAGTTTTCGGTGGGCGATAGTCAGGGCAATTGCGCTGCCCATCGAATGGCCGACCAGGATTGGGCGCTCCAGTGCCATGGAGCCGATGAGCTCCTCGACAATAGCGGCATAGTGGGCAACGGTACGCCTGCCCGGCGGATCGGATTGCCCATGGCCGGGGAGATCGAGCGCAATAGACCGACATCCTTTCAACGTTATGGTTTCTTCCGCCCATACGTCCAAAGAGCCGCCCGCTCCGTGGATGAAGAGAAGCGTGAAATCAGCGCCTTTGTCGCCTTTTTCGTCATAATGCAGATTTCGACCGTTCATGTTAATGATGGGCATGAGAAGATTATAGCTCGTTTGCCTCCCGTTTGGGGGTTGATACAATGGCTGGAATTGCCGGAAAATATCCGGCCGGGATTGAACAATGAGTAAATTTATTATTGAGGGCGGCTTGCCGCTTGGGGGAGAGGTGACTGCCAGCGGTAACAAGAACGCCGCGCTTAAGCTGCTCCCCGCTTGTTTACTGACTGACGAACCGGTTACGCTCCACAATATTCCCAATATTCGGGACGTAGAAAACACGATACTGATCCTGCGCGATCTGGGCGTGGAGATGACCGATCTGGGCGAAGGAAGCTGGCGAATCCACGCCGAAAACGTCACCAAGACGGAGCTGGATCCGGTGCTGGCGGCGCGCACACGGGCGTCATTCGTGTTCGCCGGGCCCATGTTGGCGCGGATGGGCCGTGTGGCGCTGCCCATTCCCGGCGGTGATGTGATCGGCGGCCGCCCGCTCGACACACACGTGCAGGCTCTCACTGCCCTTGGCGTAAGCGTGAGTATGGCCCAGCGCGGCGTGTTTGAGATGGCAGCTCCACAACTGCATGGAGCCGGCCGGCTTCTTCTGGCCGAGGCCAGCGTGACTGCGACGGAGAATGCCGTCATGGCCGCTGTTTTGGCCAAGGGTGAAACGATTATCGACAACGCCGCTTGCGAGCCGCATGTGCGCGACCTGTGCGAGTTCCTGAACAGCATGGGCGCGCGGATTGATGGCGTGGGCACGAATCGTCTGTCTATCAGCGGCGTGGACAAATTGTGCGGAACGGAGTTCCGCATTGGGTCCGACTTCATGGAAGTGGGTAGTTTCATCGGCGCGGCGGCCGTCACCAAGGGTGAGATTCGTATTCGCGATGCCCAGCCCCGAAATTTGGGCATGATCCGCCTCGTGTACAAACGGTTTGGCATTAGTTGGCTTGAAGACGGCGAAGACATCATCGTGCCGGGCGATCAGGAGCTGGCCATCCAGCAAGGTCTGGGCGGCCGCATCCCGGAGATCAAGCCGTTGCCCTGGCCCGGTTTTCCGCCGGATCTCATGAGCATTGCCGTTGTGATGGGTACCCAGGCCGCCGGCTCTATTCTGCTCCATGACTGGATGTATGAGAGTCGCTTTTTCTTTGTCGACCACCTGACGTTCATGGGTGCGAGGATAGTGCTGTGCGATCCCCATCGCGTGTTGGTGCAGGGGCCATCCAAATTGTTTGCCAACCCCTCCGGCGTCACCAGCCCGGATATCCGGGCCGGCATGGCGATGGTGTTGGCCGCGCTTTGTGCGCGAGGCACCAGCACTATTAACAATATTCAACAGATCGACCGGGGTTATGAGCGAATTGAGGCCAAATTGCGTGGCCTGGGAGCCGAAATCAGCAGAATCGAGTAGAAGAATTTTCAACAGGCGGGTTATTTTTATTAGAACCGGCATTTCCGGCCGTTTTTGGGCGGCCGGGATTTGACCACGCTTCACCGATTACGCTATAATGGTGCATTGCTTCCCTGGCATTCCGGCGAGGCACCTGAGCAGGTTTCAATCAATTGGCTTGATTTACAGGGCAGTAGGCCCTGTTTTTTTGGAGAGTGTGAGATGACTAAACGTACCTATCAACCGAAAATTCGCCGCCGGATGCGCGTCCATGGTTTCCGCACGCGCATGTCGACCAAGGGAGGACGCGATGTCCTGAAGCGTCGTCGCGCTCGCGGCCGTCGCGTGTTGTCTGTTTCCATGAACAGCCACACCAAGCGCGTGAACTGGAACGGCACGTCGGCCACGGCATATCGTTCCGTCAAGCGTTATGGCGGCGGCTAATAATTGTTCATGATGATGTGATCCTTTCATGCTGCCTTCTCAGCATCGCTTGCGGAATTCGGCCGAAATCGGTCTTGTCCGCCGGGAGGGGCAGCGCCGGCAACATCCATTTGTTGCCTTGTTCGTTTACAGTCAACCTCAGGAGGGCGCCGCGGCGAGCCGTTTTGCCATCGCCGTCGGCCGTCACATCGGCAAAGCCACTCGCCGCAATCGAGTAAAGCGCAGGATACGGGAGATTCTCCGTGCCCGACTGGACAAGATGGCGGCGGGTTACGATTGTCTTATCGTCGCTCGATCGGGCGTTGTTACAGCAAGCTATAGCGAACTGGAAAGCGCATTGATTGAGCTATTGTCCCGAAGCGGAGTCCTGATTGATTAGTAACCGACCTCCGGGGTTGAAGGATCACTGTCGTGAAACACATAGCATTACTACTTATCAAGCTGTACCAAAACACGATCTCGCGAGTGCTGCCGCCAAGCTGCCGGTTTACGCCCTCGTGTTCCGTCTATGGGTACCAGGCAATTGAGAAATACGGGTTCTTCAAGGGCGGCTGGATGGCGATCAAGCGTATCAGCCGCTGTCACCCGTTCAACCCTGGCGGCTATGACCCGGTTCCGTGAGGGAGGTGTTCCTTGCAACAATTGAGACGGCCGCTGCGGCGGCCCGCGCTTTGGCTGCTGATTATAGCTGTGGGGGTCATGTTTTTGACCGCATGTAGCGGTCGCATCGCCAATACCAACTGGGCGGGTTTGTCCACGGACGGGAGCCTGGTTTACCTCGCTTTCGGCCCGCGGGTACTTGCCTATGATCCGGCTACCCAAACCCGGCAGTGGATTTATCCTGCTGAGGCTGACACAGTTCAATTCTATTCCGCTCCCTCGGCCGAAGAGGGACAGGTCGTTTTCGGTGATTACGGCCGCGCCGGCGGGTTCTTGTCGCCTCGCGTGACCGTTTCCATATATGCACTCGGGAACGCTAATACGAATACTCCCAAAGAGCTATGGATCAATTCGAGCGCCGCGACCGACCGAATTGTTGCGCCGCCGTTACAAGTGGGAGACCAAGTATATGTGGGCACAGCCGATAACCACATCCTGGCTTTGAATGCCAAAGACGGCAGCGTGACCTGGGATTACGAGGCGGGGCATGCCATCTGGGGGAAGCCTTCTTTTCGTGATGGCATCCTCTATATCAACTCAATGGATTGGTCCGTCTACGCCTTGCACGCAGATACGGGTGAACTGCTCTGGAAGACCCGATTGGGCGGCGCTTTGGCGGGCCAGGCGGTACTGGGCGATGATTTGCTCTACGTCTCCAGCTTTGACGGCAACGTCCATGCCCTTGAGATCGCCTCGGGCGAAGTAAAATGGTCTGCTCCCGCTTCAGGCTGGGTCTGGGGAGCGCCGGCATTTGCTGATGGCGTCATCTATTACAGCGATATTGAAGGCAACATCCACGCCGCTGATGCGGAGAGTGGAGCGCAGCGTTGGACGCAGTCAACCGGCAATCGTATCCAGACAGCGCCTGTGGTGGTAGGGGACACGCTCTATATCGCCTCGCAGAACGGAGGCGCCACGCCTTCGGGCGCGTTAACCGCTTATTCGACGGCCGACGGCACGCAGAAATGGTCACAGCCAACTTCTGCGCCCCTTCTGGCGACGCCTGTTGTTGTAGGTGAGAAGACCATTGTTGTGGGGTTGCAGAATGCGGATGCCCTGCTCATCGGATTCGACCTGGCGACAGGCCAGGAACTCTGGCGCTATTCACTGCCGGAGAGCGATAATTAATCGCAGGAGAACGCCGCCATGTGGGATTCCCTAATCGTCAACCCCATGATCAACGCCCTGCTCTTCTTTTATGACTTGCTGGGCAACAATTTTATCCTGGCGATCGCCGTTTTCACGGTCGTGATCCGCTTGATCACGTTGCCGCTGAATATGCGCCAGCAGCGCTCGATGATGCGGACACAGGAAATACAGCCGCAGATTCAGGCCATCCAGAAGAAATATCGGGACAACCCCCAGAAGATGCAGGAGGAGTTTCGGAGGATCGGGTATAACCCGGCGGACACATTGACCGGTTGCTTGCCGACGTTGATCCAGTTCCCCATCCTCATCGGTCTTTATCAGGCGATCATCATCGTCCTGGGTTCGACTCCCCAATCACTGTTTGAATTGGTCCCGCGGGTTTATTCGGCTATCAACCTGACGCCATTGATCCCGGTCAGTAACAAGTTTTTCTGGATGAACCTGAGCCAGCCGGATCCTTTTTTCGTGCTGCCTATCGTGGTGTTTGCCAGCATGTTCATCCAGCAAAAGCTGTTGACTCCTTCGACCAAGGGGCAAAATCAGCAGGACAATCCGGCCGCCGCGATGACCCAGTCGATGCAGTACACCATGCCGCTCATGTTTGGCTTTTTCTCGCTGCAATTCCCGGCGGGATTGTCGATTTACTTCATCATGGCTAACATCATTGGTATCTTCCAGGGTCTCTACATGCGGCGGATTACCGATAGGGAAAAGGCCGAGCGCGCCGCGAATGGCGGCACGCCTTATGTGATTGATGCCGATGATGAGAAGGGCAGTAAAGCTGCAACAAAGAGCAGCCAATCGGCCAATGGATCAGGTGCAGCCAAGAGTAAATCGTCTTCTTCCAGCCAGACCACGACGAAGCGGAAGAAACGATCCGCAAAACGGTGATAGATCATGGCATTATCTTCGAACCAGGAAATTGAATCTCGCGGCGTCACCGTTGACGCAGCCGTTAACGCGGGGCTTGAACGCCTTGGCGTCGGGCGTGATCGAGTGAAGATCATCGTCATTGATGAAGGCAGCCGCGGGTTATTGGGGATAGGCAGTCGCGAGGCAATCGTCCGCCTTATCGTTACTCCGGTAGAGGAAGCTCCCAAACCGCCTGTTACCCCCGCGCCCGTTCGGGAAGCACCCAAGCCTGCGCCACCGCCGGCCAAGCCGATCGAACGACCGCAGGCGCGCGCAGCCCAGCCGGTCGACGACGAGGATGAGGATGACACATCATCTTCTTCTGAGGAAAACCTGGATGCGGAACAGCAGACAGCCATCGAGGTTATCACCGAACTGCTGGACAAAATGCACGTCAAAGGGCAGGTCAGTGGATATGTGACCGAGCCTGATGACCTCACCGGACAGCGTGTGAACATCATTGAAATCAAGGGTGACGATCTGGGCGTGCTGATTGGCCCGCGTGGGGAGACGCTGGATTCGCTGCAATTTCTCAGCCGCCTGATGGTCGCCCATCGTCTGCACCGGCGTTCAAATTTTGTTGTTGATATTGAGGGCTTTCGCCAGCGGCGCGAACAAGCCTTGACGCGACTGGCGGAGCGCATGGCTGAGAAGGCGCGGCAGCGGGGTGAGCCGATTGGGCTGGAGCCGATGTCGGCTTATGAACGGCGAATCATCCACATGACTCTACGGAATTCGGCCGACGTGTATACCGAGAGCGCCGGCGAGGGCAAGCAGCGCCGCGTTCGGATTATTCCCAAGAAGTAACCCGATTACATTTTCAGAAATAAAAGGCCGCGCGATTTTCGCGCGGCCTTTTTTTGTTTCAGCTGTCGGTTTAGTGCTAAAGCCTGACTACCCTGACTTGTGTCACAGCTTCGATGTTGGCGAGTTCGCGCAGAGTGTCCTCGCCGGGCAGGGTGTCCAAATTGATGAACGACATCGCCTCACCTCCAGGACAGACCCGACCGAGACGCCATTCACCGATGTTGACCCCGTGATTTGCCAGCAAGGTGCCCACTTGCCCAATGACGCCGGGTACGTCCAGATTCTGCATGACCAGCACGAGACCCTCCGGCTTGGCCTCCAGCCGATACTCATCTATTTGCACGATCCGAGCCTCGCTGCCGCCGAACAAAACGCCCGCCAGCAGGCGCTCGCCGCCGTTCCAGATGGCACGGCTGGCTATCAGATTGGGGTAATCAAGGTTATTGAGGCCGACAGCCTGGGTTGTAACGATGCCTTGCTCGTTGGCGAGGGTGGGAGCATTGATGTAGTTCACCGGCACATTGCTTGTCGCAGCGAGGACGCCTTTCAGCATTCCTGCGCCGATGGCACGGACGAGGTTGCCGACCACATCGCCGTGGACTTCGATCTCGATTCGCTTTACTGTTTTGTCGGCCAACCCGGCGTGAAGCCGGCCTAATGTCTCCGCCAAATCCAGATAGGGCTTGATATCCGCGAAGTCGCCTATAACGTCGAACGGCAGATTGACGGCGTAGGTGAAATCGGTACCTCGCAGGGCCGACACCACCTGATTGACGATCTGGATGCCTACATCACGCTCCGCTTCGTGCGTGCTCGCTCCGATATGGGGTGTGTGGATTACGTTAGTCAGGTCGATCAACGGGTTTCCGTCGTCGGGTGGTTCGGTGGAGTAAACATCCAGAGCCACGGCCGCCAGCTTGCCGCTTCTGAGGGCATCGGCCACTGCATGTTCATCGATCAACTTGCCTCGGGCGGCGTTTATCAAGATAGCGCCATCCTTCATACGGGCGATCGATTCGGCGTTGATTAGCCCGATCGTCGCGGGGGCCAATGCGGTATGGAGGGTGATGAAATCCGATTCGGCCAGCAAGTCGTCCAATTCGACCAGCAAAACTCCGAGGTCACGCGCCGTCTCTTCCATGATCGCCGGATCACAGACCAGGATATCCATGCCGAACGCCTTGGCCCGCTCGGTGACAAGCTTGCCAACGCGGCCGAAACCGACGACGCCCAGTGTCTTCCCATATAACTGGGTGCCGACAAAATCGCCGCGCCGCCATTCGCCTGCCTTGAGCGAGGCATGGGCTTGCGGGATGTGACGACCCGCAGCCAGCATCAACCCCAGCGTCAATTCGGCGGTCGCTATGCTGTTCGCGCCGGGCGTATTCATCACCACGACGCCGTTCATCGTGGCGGCCCTGACATCGATATTGTCCACACCAACGCCGGCGCGGCCGACCACGCGCAAGCGCTTTGCCGCTGCCAACATATCGGCCGTAACCTGAGTGCCGCTGCGCACGATCAGGGCGTCGTAGTTGGGGATAATTTCCAGCAATTGATCCTGATCATGTCCGAGTAACACGTCAACGGTTACATCATTGAATTCCCCGAGCTTTTCCAGCGCGGCATCGCCGAGCTTGTCGGATACCAATATTCGGTACATGGTGTTCTGGGCTATCTACAGAGACCTAACAGGCCGGCAGCCTATGTCCTGGGTGACTGGTGTTTTTTCGCCGACCCGTCAGGTCTTGTTGGTCATCTAAAATCACACTTAAGCGAAGAAACCGTCCATCGCGGCGAATAGTTCTTCCATCTCATACATTTGTATGTCGCCCATGTGAGCGATGCGCAGCGTCTTGCCTTTCAGATCACCATAGCCGTTGGAGATGATCATGCCGTGGCCGCGCAGATATTTGTTCAGGGCGGAAATGTCGATTTCCAGGTTATTGGCCAGGCAAGTGACCGTCGGCGACTCGTATCCGGGCGTGACGAAAATCTCAAATCCCTTGGACTTGGACCACTCAAGCGTCCGATCGCGCATGGCCAGGTGGCGGGCGAACCGGTTTTCCATACCCTCGGCCATCATGTTGTCCAACTGGAGATCCAACGCATAGAGCAAGGAGACGGCCGGCGTTGCCGGAGTCTGATTCTTGGCGATGGATTTGGCCAGGCTGATGAAGTCGAAGTAGTAGCCGCGCGCGGGGACCGTTTTGGCCTTGGCCATCGCTCGATCGGAGACGGCGCAAAAGGCCAGGCCCGGGGGCAAGGCAAACGCCTTCTGGCTCGACGACAACACGACGTCCAGATCCCAGGCGTCCATCTCGATTCGCGCTCCGGAAAGGCCGCTGACGGAATCAACCAGGATCATAATATCTTCGCCGCCCGGCATGGCCCGGATAGCCTGCGCGATCTCCTTGATTGGGCTGGTCGCTCCGGTGCTGGTTTCGTTGTGGACGACGGTTACGGCGTCGAATTCGCCGGTCGATAGCCGCTCAACGATCTGCTCGGGCAGGACCGGCTGGCCCCAAGGGACAGACAGGATTTCCATATCCTTGCCATTCAGGCCGACAACATCGCTGAAGCGGGAGGCAAAAGCGCCATTGACGCAGGTCAGGGCTTTCTTGTTGATGCAGTTGCGCACGGCCGCTTCCCATAATCCGGTGCCCGACGAGGCGGTGATCAGGACGGTCTGGTTGGTGAAGAAGACTTGTGACAGCTTCGGCAGGATGCTACCGATGAGATCGGCACACTCCGGCATGCGATGGCCGATCATCCATTGGGCTTGCGCGTCGAGGATTTCCGGCCGAACTTCGGTTGGGCCGGGGATGAACAGCTTGACGTGCTTGTCAGGGCGTACTGAAGAATGCTTGCTGGAATCTGGATTCGAGGTGTTCATGGTTAAATATCACCGCTCCTTTTTGAATCAAATATTGGGCTTTCAGACTGAGTGATTGATATTGCATCGACCACTTGCTCAGGATTCGTAATTCGGCCGGGCCACCGGCCAGCCCCAACAGCGGGGCCAGGCTGGTGCTCTCGATAAAAACAGGCGCGCTCTCCTTCACCTTGGGGCGGGATACGACGCCCCCAAAGCCGACAAGCAGGTCGACTGCTTTTCCGGCCAGCAGATCGCTTATGCCGTCACCGATCAAAAGAGAACGGCCGCGTTGGGTTCCCAATAGTTCGCGGACAATCTGGGCCTTTCCGTCACTAATCGTGAGCGCGCCATCGGTGTAGGTCATGTAGCGAATGTCATCGGTCTCCGACTTTTCCCACCATTGGCCGGACAGCTCATTATAGGTGATGCCTACCGCGCGTATTTGCTCGCGCGGGATACCCAGAGAGACGCCGAACTCTTCGACCGGCTCGGCCAATCCGCCACTGATGATGTACACCTTATGGCCCAGAGATTGCAGCGCGGATACCACGATCGCCGCATCCTCAACAATATTTCGTTTGTAACTGTGGCGGATGTCAAGGACTTGTTGCCTTGTGGGCCTGAGTGTACGCAGTCGTTTGGCATACACCTCCTCCAGGTCGATCATGCCCTCCATCGCCGCTTGTGTCAACAATTCAACACGTTGCCGCTTGCCCATGGCTTCGGCAAGCACGTCGATACCCTCCACCTTGGTCAGGGTGGAATCGCAATCGAAAAAGATATGCTCAAAAGGGGGCCAACGCATAGTGATTCAGATTGGTTCTTCGTTCAGGGGGTAAAGTATCTAACAGGTAGCGACCTTATATTAACCGGCGATTCTATTAAGAATAACGCATTTTGCCAACGGGTGATTGCATGGCAGTTGATTCTTATGTAGCACTGTTGACCAGCTTCCGGAGCCCCTCGCTGAGCGATAGATCGGCTCGCCAATTGATAGTTGCCGCCGTTTGTTTGGCATCGGCAATCTGCCGGGGGGCCTCACCCGGCCGGTTGGGGATGGCACCGATGATTGGTCGCCCGCCATGGCGAACAATCCCGTACAGCTCCTCGACCACGTCAGCCACGCGGGTGGCGCGGCCGGTGCCCAATTCCACCGTCGTCCCCGGTAACAATTCGGCCCTCAGGAGAGCTTGAAATCCGGCGACAATGTCGTCGATGTAGATCCAGTCTTTCTCCTGTTCTCCCGTGGTCATGGGGAAATCTTCCCCGGCCAGAGCCGCCTGAAGCGCGGCCGGTATCAGGAGATGGGGTGGCTGGTGAGGGCCGAACGCCTGGAATATCATGGCCCCCTGGATGGGCCATTGAGCAGTGCGTGCGTACATCCTGCAGAACGACCACGCGGCGGCTTTGCTGGCTGCATAGACGTTCATCGCGGTGCGCTCGCCCGGAGTACGTGCAACGACGAGTTGTGACACATCCATGCCATCTGCCTCGAAGCACGCACGCAACAAGTTCAGTGTGCCGGTCACGTTGTGGCTCAAGGCCGTGTTGACGTTGAGAAAGGGATCGCTGACGCCGACAGCTGCCAGATGAATGACTTTGTCGGGCCGGGCCTGCCGTAATGCGCGAGCTGTGAGCTGGTAATTGCGCAGATCGGCATAGACCGTTTCCAGATTTGGCCGCAGCTTGTCGAGTGGCGCGGGAAGGGGCGTTCCGCTGCCGAATTCTTCCAGAAGCAGAAGAATCACCTCCGCCTCCTCCATGAGTTTCGGCACAAGAGACCGCGCGATAAAACCGGTGGCGCCGGTGATTAGGATGCGGGGGCGTCCCATGTATCGAGGTAGGTCTTGTACCAGGCCATTGTCTCCTTCAGCCCTCCGGCCAGCGTGTATTGCGGCCGCCAGCCGATGGCTTGTTTAGCTTTTGCCGGGCTTAGGAATTCGTCGAGGATTTCGTTTTTAACTTCGTTAAGGATGACAGGCTCAAGCGCCGGGCTGCCGGACAGGGCGACGATAGTGCGCACTACCTCTAATGCCGAGACCGCACAGCCTGAGCCAAAATTGAAGGGTTCGCCCCGCACCCCATCCTCGGTCAACTTTTCGGCCAGCATCAGATAGCCGCGGACGGCATCGGCCACATAGAGATAGTCGCGCCGGAAAGAGCCATCGGATCGAATGACCGGTTGCTCACCACTTAGCACACTGCGGATCGTGCCGGGGATGAGGCGATTCCAGCTCAGGTCGCCGCCGCCAAAGAGATTGGAACAGCGCGTTACGGCGATTGCCAGCCCGTAAGTGTGGGCAAACGACTGGGCGATTAGGTCGGCGCAGCTCTTTGATACTTCGTAGGGGTGCCTTCCTTGAAGTGGATACTCCTCAAGGTATGGCAGGGTGTTGTGTTCGCCGTAAGCCTTCTCGCTGCTGGCAACGACGACTCCGCGAACGCTGGGCGTATGTCGGATCGCCTCCAGCAAAAGCCACGTGCCGCGTATGTTCGTCTCGAATGTGGCCGCGGGTTCCCGATTGGCCATTCCAACGATTGTTTGCCCCGCCAGATGAAAGACGGTGTCGATGTCTTTGTCGGTCAGCGTGTGTTTGATCAGCTCGTAATCGAGAAGATCGCCATACACCTGCTCAATTTTCCCGATCAACCCTGTTCTGATGAGTTGAGATTCGGGTTCGCGCATGCGAATCAGCCCAACGACGGCCGCGCCGCGTTCCAGCAGCGCGGCCGTCAGCCATGAGCCCAGGAAGCCGGTGCAACCGGTGATGAAAACCCGTCGCCCGCGCCAGAACAAATCCCGTTCACGTCCCGAACCCAATTGCTTTCTCTCCAATAATGATTGCGCGCGGCTAATGGCTCTGTTTGGCCAGGGCGATTTCGGCCGCCCGCAGGGTGTTCTTCATCAGCATGGCGATGGTCATTGGCCCCACACCGCCCGGGACCGGCGTGATCGCGCCAGCCACTTCCTTGGCCGATTCAAAATCCACGTCGCCGACCAGTCGGTAGCCACGTTTGGTTGAGGGATCGGCCTTTTGGTTAATGCCGACGTCGATGACGGCCGCGCCGGGCTTCAACATATCTCCGGTGATCATCTCCGGTTGGCCGATAGCCGCGATGACGATATCGGCGTTGCGGATGTGTTCGGCCAGGTCGCGGGTGCGGCTATGGCAAATCGTCACCGTCGCGTCGCGCTTCTGCAGCAGCATGGCTACCGGCAGGCCGACGATATTGGAACGGCCGACCACGACCGCTTCCGCGCCACGGATGGGGATGCCGCTCTCTTCCAGTAGAACGATGCAGCCGTAGGGCGTGCAGGGGATGAACAGCGGATCGCGACCTTTCATGGCCAGGCGCCCGATATTCACCGGATGAAAGCCATCGACATCTTTCTCCAGACTGATCGTATTCAGGACGGCTTCCTCATTCAAATGTTTGGGGAGCGGAAGCTGAACGAGAATGCCGTTGACGGTTGGATCAGCGTTCAAAGACGCCACTAACTGCTCGACCTGCTCTTGTGTCGCATCGGCCGGCAACTCATGGCCGATCGACCGAATTCCCAGATCTTCGCAGGTCTTGCGCTTGCTGCGAACATACGTTGCCGAGGCAGGGTCTTCTCCCACCAGAACCGTCGCCAGGCCGGGAGAGTACCCATACTCTTCCTTCATTTGGATGACGGATTGACGAACTTGCTCGCGCACGCTCTCGGCAATTGCCTTGCCGTCAATGATTGAAGCTGTCATTTTGTTTACCTTCCTGTCGTGAAACAAAAAAAGCCTCTACCTGAAATGAGAGGCCTAAAAATAAGTCCGCGGGGGAGGTGAAAATTGGCTCCTACTTCGGCAGGATATTGGTGCCCATGAATTTGTCCAGCCAGATTCCAAGGGCGATCGCCAACGATAAAGTCGTGAAGGTCATATAGATGGTGCCATACTCAGCCGGGGTTGTGCCGATCAGCATCGTGATCAATACAGTCAGGCCAAACCCGACACCAATGGAGATGGCTGCCAGAATAAGTCGTTTTACCAACATGGATAAATTCCTCCAATCATGTTCCATCACAAACCAGGGCAATTGTAGCAGATTGCTATGTGGCCGCAAGCCAGTGTATTGATTGAACCTCACACCATTTCAGGTCACAGGTTTTGACGGGAATTAGATAAATACCTAATGCCCGGCAAAATTTATGGTATAATTGCCGTTACGTATTTTACACTCACCACGCTGACCGATCGTTATTGCTCCGGCTTTATCCAATCGGCTCAAATTTAACTCCACAGAGGGGGTATACGTGTGACCGAAGAGCAAGACAATCATCCATCGAAGGCAAATTCCACGTGGCGCCTTCTGGGGTATCTGCGGCCATATGGTCGCTATTTTGGTTTGGCTTATATCGCCATGCTCCTGGGAACGGGCCTCAATCTTATCGTTCCGCAAATCATCGCCTGGGCGATTGATTACGGGCTATCCGAGGGAAGCGGCCGAACGTTGATTCTGGCCGGCGTAGTCATCATGGGCATCGCGCTCGTTCGTGGCGGCCTGGGGTTCATCCAACGCTATTACGGCGAGTGGTTGACCAACCGTGTGGCCTATGACCTGCGCAATGAGTTCTACAACGCGGTTCAATATCAACCTTTTGCGTTCCATGACCAGAGCCACACCGGTGACTTGATGAGCCGAGCCACGAGCGATATTAGTGAATCGGAGCGATTTGCCGGCATCGGTCTGATGGACTTGACCGCGACGATTCTGTTGCTGGTCGGTGTGATCGTGGCGATGCTGCTGGAATCCGTCCCCCTGGCGTTGCTTGCGATGATCCCTCTGCCGATATTGCTCATTGTGACGATTCATTTCGGCATGACGGTCGAACCAATGTTTAAGCGCATCCAGGAGCAGATGGGCATTCTGTCCACGGTGATGCAGGAGAGCCTCACGGGGATTCATGTGGTCAAGGCGTTTGCGCGTGAGCCGCATGAGCTGAATAAATTCGATCGCGAAAATAATGAGTGGTTCGATCGCCGCCAGGGGCTAATCAAGAAATGGGCCAATAACTGGCCGTTTATGACCTTCCTGATCATGATGAGCGTCTTTCTCCTGCTCTGGTTTGGCGGCCCCAAGGCTCTGGAAGGCGATATCACGGTTGGCGCTCTCTTTGCCCTGATTTCATATGCGCTCATGCTCAATACGCCGGTACAGCGCCTGGGGTTTCTGGTCAACCTTGCGGCCACGGCCGGGGCAAGCGCATCCCGTGTGTTCGAGATCATTGATCTGCCGCGAGAGGTCGTCGATCGTCCTGATGCGTTGGCATTGGCAAACGTGAATGGGGACGTGAAGTTCGAGCATGTGTCGTTCTCCTATCGCGACGGCCTCCACGTGCTGGCGGATGTTGATTTCCACGCCGAACCGGGCGCGCGCATCGCGCTAATTGGCCCCACGGGTTCGGGCAAGACAACCATCACGAACCTCATTCCCCGCTTTTATGACGCCACCAGCGGCCGAGTCTTTGTGGACGGCCACGACGTGCGTGATTTGCAGCTGAAGAGCCTTCGCTCCCACATCGGCATTGTCTTGCAGGCGCCGTTCCTCTTCAGCCAGACGGTGAAAGAAAATATCGCTTATGGCCGCGTCGATGCGTCGATGGAAGACATCATCGCCGCCGCTCGAGTGGCTCGTGCCCATGACTTTATTCTCGAATTGGATAAAGGGTATGACACCCGGGTGGGGGAGCGTGGCGTGACGTTGAGCGGCGGCCAGAAGCAACGCATCGCCATCGCGCGCGCCTTGCTGGCCGACCCGCGCATCTTGATCCTCGACGACTCCACCAGCAGCGTGGATACCGAAACGGAGCATCTCATCCAGGAAGCGTTGTCGGAGCTGATGAAGGGGCGAACGACGTTCATCATCGCTCAGCGACTGCTGACGCTTAAGCACGCTGACAGTATTTTGGTCGTGGATGACGGCCGCATCGTGGAGCGCGGAACACACGAGCAACTGCTGGCTGCGGAAGGTCTCTATCGACAGATTTACGACATGCAGTTGAGAGACCAGGAAGAGTTTGTGGCGCTGCAAGAGCGGATGGCCCCCGAGGCGGGAGGTTGAGGACGAGATGACAACAAAAGAAGAAAAAGCAACGCTCGTCGTTGACGAACTATCTCCGGCCGACAAGGCTCATATCGCGCGCGATGCCCGTGAGGCACGCATTCGGCAATTACTGCGCGACGATGATGAGTTGTTGGGCAAGGCTTATGACAGCCGCCTGGTGAAGCGCCTTTTCACCTACATCGCGCCCTACAAAAACAGCCTCATTGTCGCCGTAATCCTGATGACTATCAGCTCTCTGGCAGGCACTGCCGGGCCGGCGATTATCGGCTTCGCTATCGACAAGGGTATTCGGGCAAACTCGTTCGACGTGCTCAGATTTTGGACGCTGGTATTTCTGTTCACGACGATCACCGAATGGCTGACTAACCGCGCGCGTGTGCGCATCATGGCATTTGTCGGCACGAAGATCGTCGCTGATGTGCGCAGCGAGCTATTCCGCCATCTGCATCGCCTGACGCTGAACTTCTACAGCAATTACAGCGTCGGCCGCCTGATGAGCCGCCTTATTGGCGACGTCGGCGTCTTGCTCGATTTCGTCACCTGGTCGATCACCGGCCTGTTCCGCTCGGTCTTCAACCTCGTCGGCATCATCATCGCCATGCTGTTGCTCAACTGGCAGCTGGCGTTGGTGGCGTTTGCCGTCATGCCGTTGATGATCATCCTGACCAGCTACTGGCGCGATCGCGTGCGTCAGGCATATCGGGCGACGCGGCAGCGACTGGCACTGATCAATGGCTATCTGAATGAGTCGATCTCCGGCATACGCGTGACCAAGAGCTTCACGCGCGAGGAGCGCAACTTCCAGCATTTTGACGATCTGAACCTGTCGTTCTTCGATGCCAACATCCAGGCCACGCGCTTGTCGGCGCTGTTCTTTCCCGGCGTTGATTTTATCGGCTCGCTTGCCACGGCGCTTGTAGTCGGCGTGGGCGGGTGGCTGGTGCTGGGAGACGCCCTGACGGCTGGAACCCTGGTCGCCGTGGTGCTCTATGTGGAGCGCTTCTTCGACCCCATTCGCGAGTTGGCGCAACGCTATAACACGTTCCAGGCGACGATGGCCGCGTCGGAGCGGTTATTCGAGCTCCTTGATCTGGAACCTGATTTAGTCGACGCGCCCGGGGCGATTCCTCTGCCGCAAATTCGGGGCGAGGTGGAGTTCAAGGATGTCTCTTTTGCCTATCGAGAGAAGGGGCGTCCTGTTCTGAACAATATTAACCTGCTGGCCAAGCCGGGTGAGCGCATCGCACTCGTTGGGGAGACGGGGGCCGGCAAGAGCACGATCATTCGCTTGCTCTCGCGCTTCTATGATGTGACTGACGGCTCGTTGACGATCGACGGCCATGACGTGCGCGAGGTGACCAGCGACAGCTTGCGGCAGCAGTTGGGGATCGTCTTGCAAGACACGTTTCTGTTCACCGGCACGGTCGCCGATAACATCCGCTACGGCCGCCTCAATGCCACCGATGAAGAAGTTCTGGCCGCCTCAAAAGCGGTTGGCGCTCATGATTTCATCAGCCGCATGCCCGACGGCTACGACTCCGAGGTGGGCGAGAACGGCAGCAACCTCAGCGTAGGTCAGCGCCAACTGGTCTCTTTTGCCCGGGCGCTTCTGGCCGATCCGCGCATCCTGATCCTCGATGAGGCGACCAGCAGCGTTGATACGGCCACCGAGCGAATCATCCAGCGCGCGCTGGACACGTTGATGGAGGGACGCACGAGCTTCGTCATCGCCCACCGGTTGAGCACCATCATCAACGCCGACCAGATCATCGTGCTTGATCATGGCCGAATCATTGAACAAGGCACGCACCAGGAACTCCTGGCTCGTCGCGGTCGCTACTTCAACTTGTATACGATGCAATGGGCGCAGCAGAAGAATAAGCACCTGTTCTCAGTGAACTGATTGGGTGTTGAACGCATCAAAAAAGGGCAAAGGATGGCTTGTTCTCAGGCCCCCTTTGCCCTTCCTGATTATTCGGGGGCCTCTATGACTTCGTCGTTACGCCTTGAATGGCTCTGACTGCGTCCGGCCCGGTTTCGAATGAGATGAGTCGTCGATGGTTGTCGCGCAATGCCTGCGCGTCGCCCAACGCCTGAGCTTTCTTCAATACGTTGAAGGTCATGCTCGATTTCTCTTCACCGGCCTCATCGGGTATGGCGACATCCTCAACTGCGTCGGAAACAAACTGAATAAACAGGCCATTACCCCGGTCGCCCTTATGCAATTGGCCTGTCGAATGCAGATAGCGTGGGCCGAACGCGGCCGTCGTGGCCAGGCCGGTGCGCAGGAGAATGGCTTGCCGCAGCGCTTGCAGCGCATTCTCGGCCTCGGCTGTGGGCTGAACGTAGGCTTGTATAGCCACATAATCGCCGGGCCGTGCCTGGGACAGGAAGCCGTTGAGCGCATCGGCGCTCAAGTCGGCGAACTTCCCAGCCGGCAGAGCGCCCTTCTCGGCGTATTCGCTGACAACTGCCCGCGCCTTGATTTTGGCGGCTTCTACGTTGGGTTGGTCAAACGGATTGATATTCAGAAAGTGTCCCGCGATCGCGGTAGCCATCTCCCACAAGAAGAATTGCCCGCCAATGTCATACAGGTCTTTCAGCTTCAAGGTGATTACGGGATGACCGGCACCCGCCAGCCGCCCCACGAACTCATCATCCCGGTCGTCTCCTTCCAATCGCAGGTGTACGAATATCCGATCCGATCCATACGTCTCCACAGGTGCACGCGGTTCGCTCACGACGGGCAGGATACCTTTCCCCTCCTTGCCCATGCTCTCGGCGATTAGCTGCTCCACCCAGTCGCCGAAACTGGCCAACGGCAGGGATGAGATAAACGTGATCTTGTCCCGGCCGGACAATGCCAGCTTGCCCATCGCCGTGCCGAGGCGTGCCGCCAGGTTGTCGTCAATGGCGTCGCAATGGCAGAGCGAGGCGTTTGAGGCCATGATGGCGGCGCGTTCCAGCAGCCTGGCGATATCGACGCCGACGAGCGCGGCCGGCACCAGGCCGAAGTAGGACAGGGCCGAATAGCGGCCGCCGATGTTGCTGTCGTTGAGATATACATCCCGGAAGTGGTAGCGGTCGGCCAGCCCCGTTATCTTGCTGCCGGGATCGGTGATCCCGATGAAGTGGCTGCCGGCTCGTTCTTTCCCAACCTTGTCGGCAATCCGGTTGTAGAAATATTTGAAGGCGGATAGCGTCTCCACCGTGCCGCCGGATTTTGTGCTGACGATGACCAGTGTTTTGGCGAGATTGACCGCCTGTTCGGCCGCGCGGATGGCGTCGGCGTCGGTCGTATCAACCACGACTAGATCAAGGAACGGGAAGGGCATATTGGCGGGGCGAGCCGGCCGCCCGAAAGTCTTCTGGAACAGTTCGGGTGCCAGGCTGGAGCCGCCCATGCCCAGAAGCAGGGCATGGGTGAACCCTTCCGCGACGATGTCTTTTGCGAATGTTTCGAGTCGTGCGGCTTTCTGGGCCATCGCGTCCATAATATGCAGCCAACCGAGCCGATTGGTGATCTCTGTGGGTTGTGGCTTCCAGACCGTGTAGTCATGGGACCAGATGCGACAGACCGTTTGCTGCCGACAAAGCGCTTGTAATCCCTTCTCAACGTCGGACTCGGCCGCGCCAAGCGCCCATGAGGAATCGCGCCACCCTTTGTCCAGTTCGTCCCGCTTTTCAAACACCGCGTCAACGAGAGACTGGAAACGGCGATCCGACGCGACCAAATGATCTTGCTGGAGCTTGCCGGTGATAGCCTTGAGATCGATGCCGAGAGTCGATAACTTTAAAAGATGTTCGCGGGCGGCGTCGATATCTGTGGTCAATGTTTCGATGGTGTTTCCCTCTTGCCGGAAGGTATTCAGCGCGATTGGCGAAAAAGTAACAATAGTGTCCGGCCCGATAAGATTATTTACATAATAATCAGCACGATGCTGAAAATCACTTGGGGTGACGCGGGTCCATTTTGGCCGCATGGGGTGAGCGCCATTGGCCACCAGTTCGTCCCATTCCTGACCGCTAAATAGGTCCAGATAGCGCCGGTAGAGGGTTTTGGCCATAGCGATGGCCGTAAGACCCGACAGGTCCTGTCTGCCGATCGTGGCCAGCGCTGCATCGACGGCCGCATCGATCGGGCTGAGAGAGAAAGAGGCTACAGCGGTCGGTGCGGTGTGCCATACCTTGTTGGCGTGAATGTAATGAGCGAGTCCATCCCTATAGGCGAGAGCCGCTCGCTCATAATCATCGGCCGAAAACAGGTGGGTGGCGTTGACGGAGATCCCGTCGGCGATCAGCGCTTGTATGATTTCGGCGCCAACCGCCGTGGCCGGTACCTCAACCATCACGTTATTGCGATCGATGAGATGCGAGATATGACGCACGCCGGAGACAGCGGCCTTTGGATCACTGAAGGTAGCCGGATCAACTTCGAAGCTGACGAACCCATCGAGACGGTTGCTCTCCTTGAATATCGGCAGGAGCACATCGGCCGCACGCTGGATGTCGTCGACCATGAGCGATTGATAGATCAGTCGCGCCGATATGCCTTCGGCCATGGCGCGATGAATCCCGGCGTCGTAGTCGCTGCTGCCCGCGATGGCTCGTTCATAAACCTGAGCGTTGGCGGTGACGCCCTGTATGCCCAGCTTGACCCGGTCGGCAAGTTCGCCCGATCGGATGAAACTGTTGCGCAAGTAGTTCAACCAGGTTGATTGTCCCAATTGGTGGAGATCTGTCAGGCCGGCCATGTTAGCTCCTGTCTTTGAAAGCGGAGACGAAATCTCATTATTCGATCGAGATTGGTTCCCCGGCGTATGAAATAGCGACAATATGTTGGAGAAGTTGAGAGAATCACCGGGTTTCGCAAGCTGCTGTGTCCGGCGATCAATCCAAGTTAAGAATAGCAAGTTGGAGCCTAAATTCCAAGCAGGAGAGAGAAACTATCATTGTCATATTGCCTTCTCTTCGTGGTTGGTGAATACGTCGCTCTCGCCATTGCCTGTTTGCATCGTGAAAACCCCGTAGAAATTTCCCCACAAATGATGGCTGCCGATTAGAATATAAACAGGTATTGGTTTGCTGAGGATCCGCCCCAAGGGCGGCCTTGTCGTAGTGGAACAGAGGCGGCAGTATGAACGAGAAACCCCATATCGTTCGCGTGGTAGCGGGCGAGGCTCGCAAGCTGTTTTTTGGTCGCAATCGTGACTTCGATGCTATTCCCAGACCACAGGTTCGCGAGGATGAAATAGGCGTCATCTTCGACGACGGGGAGTTCATTCCCTATAGCGATCTGGGCTATAGCGGTGACATCGGGTTCTTTCGCTTATCGGAGACGGACGGGGTTGCCAATGAGGCTGCGCCTTACGCATCCGGCGGCCGCCTCATTGACCTGGGGCAAATCATCATCTCCACCGGTGCAGCCCGTCGGCTCACTCACGATGAAATCCGCGATCTTCTGGAACGGCACGCAGAAGGTGATTACGGAGAGTATGGCGAGTTCTACGAGCTGGACGTGGATGATGCTCTCCTTGCAGGCGATTTGGCCTGGGTTCCGGATCGCGGCCTGGCCAACAAGGCCCACACGCTGAGCGGTCTGGATGCGATCGTTTCAGCCTACATTGTGCGCGAGCATCGTATTTGGATTATCACCGAAGCAGGTGATCATCAAACGACGTCGCTCTTGTTTGCCGGCCCGGCACGGAACTGAAGGCCCACTCCAAAAACATGGGCAACACCCGCGCCCATGTTTCAAAATCATGGCGGCCGCCGAGAACTTCAACGTAGGTTATTTGCTCCCGGCTGCATCCTGTGGCCTGAAGTTCCACAATCAGCTCCTGTGTATCCTGAATTGCGTCGATAACTCCATTGCCGTCGCGGTCGCCGACTTCGTCTCTCGTTCCGGCCTGAAAGAAAAAGCGAACCGGCGGGGGGTGGGCGGTTCGTCGCGCCATTGAATGGGCAATTCGCTGCCCGGCATCAATTTTTTCTTCTTCATTCCCGGCGCGCCACCAGAAGCTGCCCGACAGCACCCCGACCACCGAGAATAACTCAGGGTGGTTCCAGGCAATATCAAAGGCCGACAGGCCGCCCAATGAGACGCCCAGCAATCCGGCCCCGGGTCTGGTGCGGAAGGCTTCGTCGATCCGTGGCATCAGCTCGTTGACGAGAAAATGGGCGTAGTCTTGAGCCAGCGTGCCCAAACCCAGATCGTTTGCCGCCACGGCCGTGCCATACTCATGCAGGCGATTCTCGTTGGTGGGTATGGCAACGGCGATGATCGGTCTGATGCGGCCGGCTGCGGAAAGTCGGGCCAGCGTATCATGCAGTCCCAGCGCGCTATACTCCTGGCCATCGTTGATGTAGAGAACCTCGAATCTTTCTCCTTCTCGTTCCCGATAACCAGGAGGCAGGTATACCCTGATACTTCGCCGATTTCCTAACTGAGTGGCAGTGATAGCGGGTAAAGTGACGACCTCGATGGTACTGAGCAGGCGTTGGTGCCTGCGACTGCTCCACAGCATGAAGCCTGTCAGCAAGATGCTCAGTACTGCAATGAAAATGATCGTCATCGTTATGCGGATGTATTGCCTGGTGCTCCTCGCGTAAGGGTTATCAGGCCATTAAAGGTCGCCCGGAAGCACGCGAATTTGGCGCTATTCGATAGTCAAGACAAGATCGTACCGCATCGGCTCGCTGTAAATCTCTTCAATGCTGATGACATACAGTCCGCTAACTGCAGCCGTCTCCTCGATCTCTTCAGGTTCGCCCTCAACGCCATAATCGGCTCCCACTAGTTCTTCCCCTGTCGAATCGTACAGATAAATGGCTGGGTCCTCACCGGCTAAAGGTGTTAGCGTGATGGAAATCTGATCACCTGCATCAGCCACAAAGACCCAATAATGATAGCCAAACTCCGGCAACTGAACCGCACTACGCGGGGTGCCTGAAATAATAAGGCCGGGAATACTGACCGGTGTCTCCGGATCGGTGGACAGAACCAACACGTAGTCAGTCGATTGGCTATTAACGGTTAGTACCTGGATTTCGTAGATCCCATCGACCGTAATTGGCGCACTGTTGATGATCTCGGGCGATCCGGCAGGCGCGCTATTTTGACGATTGACGATGGGTTGTCCATCCTTGAGGACAGACAGAATGATATCGGCCGGGCTGGGAGCAACGGCATAGATATTGAATGAATCACCCTCAAAAAGGTCGAGCACCCAACTATCGATCGTTCCGCCTGCCAATGAAGAAATCGCGAAATCGCCGAACGACTCTATGAAGAAGTCTCCCTTGTCTACGATCATGCCTGACGATGCTCCCCTGGTCGGTGTTGGAAGTGTGCCGGTTACCGTTGGTTGTGGCGTTCCGGCCAATCCGGTGGCTGGTGCGGTCGGTGTAGCCAATATACTCGGGGTGCCAGAGGTCGCGATGGCAGCGAGCGTGCCCTCAAACGTAGGGGTAATTAGTAACGTCCCCGGCAGAGTGCCTGTGGGTACGGGAGCGATTGGATCGAATGTCGGACCGATCGACGCGGCTGGTTCCGGGGTGGAGAAGGGATCGACCGGCGTGTTCTCGAGAGCAGGTGTGGGGAATTCGCCCCCCGGTTCCGGCTGGGAAAGCGAATTTTCCGGTGTGTCGGTGATCTCCGCGATTGCAACGCCCGACGACGGCGTTAAGGTCACCTGGGTGAGCGGGCTGGGCGAGAGAATCCGGCTGGCCTCCAGAAACCATACTTCTTGTTGAGTGGCGCTCTTGCCACAGCCGACCAGGCCGGACCACTGTCGCCAGCGCCCTTCGACGGTCATGGTCAGGTTATCGGGCAAGAGCGATCGAACTTGTTGCTCAAATCCTCCGGCCGGCGCCAGGACGCCTTCTTCGGCCAGCCCCCATCCGGCTGGCGACAGATTCGGCTTCGTTTCGCAGACGATGAGCGGTTGCTTGCGCAGAAGTCCGGTTACCTGGATGACTGAATCTCGATAGAGGCCGGGAGCGCTCATCAATTCCGTAACCGTCAGGGTAATTGGCCCATTGCTGCCGGGGGTAGGGCTTGGGCCGGCAGTGGGAAAGGGCGTTGGCGAAACCGCGACACGACCCGAACAAGCGACCGAAACCGGCAGAAAGATAATAGCAATAAGTAAAACGATCGTTCGTCTCATAGGCTTACCCAGTATAGCCCAGCGTTCGTTAAATAGAATGAATTGGTTGTTAAAGAGTGACGATACAACATAATCGCAAATCATGACATAATGCGTCATATAATAAGTGTAAAATAATCACCTATTGCTAAGTATTGGGGTTAATATTTACCTAATTCTTGATAAATGGTTGAGGATTTGATATTAACCCCTTATACTTGGTGCATATTCATTTTTGATTACCCTTGGATGGCATGACTGTATCACTGGATTGTATCGACCGAGAGTTACTGACAGCCTTACAACGTGATGCTCGGCAGACGAACGCTGAACTCGCACGACAGGTCAATCTTTCGGCCACGGGGCTGCACAAGCGATTGCGACGGCTGGAAGAAGCCGGTGTCATCAAGGGCTACGTAGCCCAGGTTGACCGCGAGGCGGTGGGCTATGACATGCTTTGCTTTGTTCAGGTTACTCTTCAACGCCATGAGCCGGACGCGGTGGATAACTTTCGCCGGGAAGTTCAATCGATGCCTGAGGTGCTGGAGTGCCATCATCTGACTGGTGAGTTTGATTATCTTCTGAAGGTCATTGTTTGCAACCGCAAGCATCTGGAACATTTTATCCTCAACACGCTCACCCCTGTGCGAGGCATGGACAAGATACGCACCAGCCTCGTCCTGAGCGAGATCAAGGCCACGGCCGCCATCCCGATGGATGAATTGTCGCGGCAGGAGTAACCTCAATTCCCATGGACACTGCTGTTTCAACGCGCTCTGTTACCATGCCGGATATCCGATCCGCCCAGTGGACGCAGGGTATGCAACGATCCGTGCTGCGCCAGATGTTGGCCGTCGTTTCTCGGCCAGGCATTCTTTCGTTTGCCGGCGGCCTGCCCGCGCCGGATTTATTTCCGACGAGCGACTATAGCACGGCTCTATCAACAGTCCTTTCGACCGATACTCGCGCGTTGCAGTATGGCCCACCGTTTGCCCCCTTAAAGGACCACATCGTTGCGCTTATGGCCGAACGCGGTGTGCTCTGTGCGCCAGAGGAGATCTTCCTGACGACCGGAGCCCAGCAAGCGCTCGATGTCCTGACCCGCTATCTGTTGGATACTGCCGGGCAGGTGTTGCTGGAGGAGTTCGTATATACCGGCATACGTCAGGCGGTTGCTCCCTACCAGCCTGAGGTGTTGTCGGTGCAGACAGATCTGGAAACCGGTATCGAGGTCGATGCGGTTGTCGATCATCTGGAGAAAGGAGCCAACCCGGCCTACTTATATGTCATCCCTGATGCCCACAACCCGCTTGGTGTGAGCATCAGCCAGGAAAAGCGCTTGCGGTTGGCTGATGCGGCCGCGACCTATGGTTTGCCGATCATCGAGGATGATCCCTATGGCTTTCTGAGCTACGATGACCGTTGCTTGCCGCCGATTCGTGCCTACAACGACAGCCACGTGTTCTATGTCGGTTCGTTCTCCAAGATTCTCGCTCCGGCATTGCGGCTGGGGTGGCTGGTTGCGCCGGAAGCGCTCATACCCAAGCTGACGGTCATCAAGGAAGCCGGCGATCTGGAGTCTTCGGCCCTGACTCAACGGGCTGTGGTCAAGTATCTGGACGGTGGCCATTTACCCGAACATGTGGCGCGGCTGCAAGATGAATACCGCTTGCGACGTGACACAATGCTCGGTGCCATGGAGCGTTTCTTCCCATCCGGGATAACCTGGACAAGGCCTCGCGCGGGAATGTTCATTTGGGTGAAGCTCCCGGAGCAAATCGATGCCGGGGCCTTGCTGGAGACGGCCGTCGAACGGGAGAAAGTGGCCTTTATTCCGGGGCAGGCGTTCGTCGGTTCGGGCGTTTCAGCCCGCAACTTCATGCGACTTAATTTTTCAAACTGCTGCCTGGCAGATATTGAAGAGGGGATCGAGCGATTGGGGCGAGTGCTGGGGGCTATAGTCAGCGATGCGATGTCACAAGCAAATTAATCAAACCGAGAGGAGTGTTAACGATGACCCACGATTTCTTACCCATTAAAGCGATCGATCATGTCGAGCTATATGTTGGCAACGCCAAGCAGGCGGCCCATTTCTATCGTACCGGTTTTGGATTTGCACAGGCGGCTTATAGCGGCCTGGAAACCGGCAATCGTCAAACCGCCTCATATGTGATGGTTCAGGGGAAAATCCGGCTTGTGCTGACGACTGCGCTTGGGCCTGATCATCCTGTGGCGCGGCACGCCCATTTGCACGGTGATGGCGTGGCTGTCATTGCCCTGTCTGTGCCCGACGCCGAATCCGCTTATCACGAGACCACCATTCGGGGCGCGTCGGGGGCCATCCCGCCGACGACCGTCGAGGACGAGTGCGGCGTGTTGCGCTATTCAGCTATCCGCGCTTATGGCGATACGATCATCAAATTTGTCGATCGGAGTGATTATCGTGGAGCGTTTGCACCCGGCTTTCAACCTCGTAATGGATATAGCCCCGAAGCGGACAACGGCCGCGCGTGGCACAAGGGGGTTGGGCTGGCGGCCATTGACCACATGGTCGGCAACGTTGAACTGGGGGCCATGAATCGTTGGGTGGAATTCTTTGCCACGACGATGGGGTTCAGCCAGTTGATCCATTTTGATGATCAGGATATCTCTACCGAATACTCGGCGCTCATGTCGAAGGTGATGCAGGATGGATCGGGCAAGGTGAAGTTCCCCATCAATGAACCGGCTGAAGGCAAAAAGAAATCGCAGATTCAGGAGTACCTCGACTATTACTATACCCCCGGCGTCCAGCATATTGCCTGTTCAACCGGCGACATTATTAAGACAGTCACGCAGTTGCGGGATAACGGCATCGAATTCCTGCGCGTGCCCACGACGTACTACGAAGATCTGGAAAGTCGGGTGGGCAAGATCAACGAGCCGGTTGACAAGCTGGCCGAGCTGGGTGTACTGGTCGATTTTGATGAAGAGGGGTATCTGCTGCAAATTTTTACCAAGCCGGTGGAAGATCGGCCGACGGTATTCTTTGAGATCATCGAGCGTCACGGCTCGCGCGGGTTCGGCAAGGGCAACTTCAAAGCCCTCTTCGAGTCCATCGAACGCGAACAGGAATTACGCGGGAATCTGTAATGAATCGGCCTGGAGGCAACAATGACATACTACTATAAGCTGGGACAGCTTCCGCACAAGCGCCATACCCAGTTCCGCAAGGATGACGGCTCGCTGCATCACGAAGAGGTGATGGGCATTCACGGCTTTGCGGGGATACAGTCCATTCTCTACCATTTGCGGCCGCCCACGGCCATCCGCCGTCTGGATCTTGTACCGGTGGAACCGATCCCCTATGAAGAAGCCGGCCCGCTGCGGCCGCGCCATCTGCGTTCCACGCCCTTGCCGGCCGGAGGAGACGCCATCACCGGGCGCGTGCCTCTCATGGGCAACAGTGACGTGGTGCTTTATGTGGCTCGGCCGACCAAACCGATGGACTACTGGTACAAGTTCGCTCACGGCGATGATGTGTTGTTCATTCATGAGGGCACGGGCGTTCTGGAGAGCCAATTTGGCCTGTTGCGCTATCGACCGGGCGACTATCTCGTGATCCCGACCGGCGTCGTCTGGCGCTTGCTGCCCGACCCCGGCGAGCCGCAACGCATGCTCGTTGTGGAATCCTATGGCCACGTCACGCCGCCCAAACGCTATATCAACAACTATGGCCAATTCCTGGAGAACTCACCCTATTGTGAGCGCGACATTCGGCCGCCGAATGAGCTGGTGACCCACGACGAGACCGGCGAGTTTGAGCTTCACGTCAGGGCACGCGGCCAGACTACTTGTTTCCAGTATGACCATCACCCTCTCGATGTGGTTGGTTGGGATGGTCATCTCTGGCCATTCGCCTTCAACATCGAAGATTTCGAGCCAATTACCGGCCGCGTCCACCAGCCGCCACCGGTGCACCAGACATTTGATGGCCCCGGCTTTGTGCTTTGTTCGTTCGTGCCGCGCCTGTTCGACTATCACCCGTTGTCGATCCCCGCGCCGTATAATCATTCCAACGTCGATTCCGACGAGGTGCTCTATTACGTTGAGGGGGATTTCATGTCACGTAAGGGTATCGAGCGCGCGTCGCTGACCATCCACCCAAACGGCATTCCCCACGGTCCGCACCCCGGCACGTATGAAGGTTCCATCGGCAAGACGCGTACTGAAGAGCTGGCGGTGATGGTCGACACCTTCCGGCCACTGCGTCTGACACGTCATGCGCTGGAGATGGAAGATGATGGCTACGCCTACAGCTGGCTGACCTAAACCAGTCAAGGATGGAGCGTTTTTGGAAAGCGCTCCACCTCTTTTTATTTATAATCTGTGCTTTCGTGGCCCAGGATGCCGCGCAAATTCCGTATATTTCTCTTCCGCTTGAGGTAATTAACCTTGATTCTCCACGTTGACGAGATTTCGCACCATGATCGTTATCGATTGGTTATTGGCGCTGTGATTCCACGGCCGATCGCCTGGGTCAGCACGATGGATGCCGACGGCCGATTGAACCTGGCCCCCTTCTCCTATTTCAACGCTGTTTGCCCGTCTCCGATGACGCTTGTTTTTTGTCCCGGCGTCCATGCTGACGGCCGCAAGAAAGATTCGTGGCGTAATATCGAGGCGGTGCCGGAGTTTGTCATCAACATCACCAATGAGGAAACGGCCGAAGTGATGAACCAGACTTCGATTGTTTTGCCCGCCGGTCAGTCGGAGTTTGAGTGGGCCGGGCTGACCCCCGTGCCGAGCGAGACAATTCGTGTGCCGCGTGTGGCCGAAGCGCCCATTGCCTTTGAATGCACGTTGGATCGGGTGGTGGTTATCAGCGATCAGCCCGGCGGCGGCGCGGCTATCTTCGGTCGGGTGCGCTGCATCCACGTGAACGACGCGATTTACGACAACGGCCGAATCGATATGGCGGCCTTGCGGCCCATCGGTCGGCTGGCCGGTGACGCCTACACCCGCGCGACCGACGTATTTCACATGCAGCGCCCCGCACCGGTCGAAACGTCTAAAATGTAGATCGGCAGGTCAGCCTGTCCACTGACCTGCTGTTTATGATTTGCTGTTGCTCGTTAATTCCCCAGTGCCTCGCGAATACCGGCGAGATGCAGGGCCTCATGATCGGCGATGAGGTGACATACTTCTTCGATAGTCATGATCTTCAGGCTGGCGTGGCGGCCTTTCTTGCCCCAATCAGTTTCCTCAAGTGAATCAATAAACTCCAGGAGCGCCTGACGGCTGTCGGCCATGCCGGCCAATAGCTCTCGCGGGCCTTTATCGGCGAGTTTGTTGACGACGCGCTGATTCCAGCGAGCGAGATC